>NZ_BBUX01000012.1:0-135505 GCF_000974725.1 Methylobacterium sp. ME121 | reverse complement strand
GTCGTCGGGCTCGGCCGCGCGGCGTGTGGGAAGGAACGCTCTTCGGACGGAGAGATGCGCGCCCGACGCGGTGGGGCTACTTGCCCACAGGGCAGGCGCGCCGGTTCGATCCGGCGCGCCCGCGGCGATCAGACGAAGTGCTGGCCGCCGTTGATGGTCAGTGTCGAGCCGTTCACGAAGCCGGCCTCGTCGCTGGCGAGATACTCGACCGCGTGGGCGATCTCGTCGGACTCGCCGAGGCGGCCGGTCGGGATCGTCGAGATGATCTTGTTGCGGATGTCCTCGGGCACCGCCATCACCATCTCGGTGGCGATGTAGCCCGGCGCCACCACGTTGACGGTGATGCCCTTCGAGGCGCTCTCCTGCGCCAGGGCCTTGGCGAAACCGATCACGCCGGCCTTGGCGGCCGAGTAGTTGGTCTGCCCGGCCTGGCCCTTCTGGCCGTTGATCGACGAGATGATGATGATGCGGCCGAAGTTGCGGCTGCGCATGCCCTCGATCAGCGGACGGGTGCAGGTGAACATCGAGTCGAGGTTGGTCTTGATGACCGCCTGCCACTTCTCGAACGTCATCTTGTGGAAGGCGCCGTCCCGGGTGATGCCGGCGTTGTTCACCAGGATGTCCACCGGGCCGAGTTCGGCCTCGATCGCCTTGATGCCGGCCTCGCAGCTCGCGAGATCACCCACGTCGAACTTGAAGACCGGGATGCCGGTCTCGGCCTTGAAGGCGTTGGCCGCCTCGTCGTTGCCGGCGTAGTTGGCGGCGACCTTGTAGCCCTTGTCCTTGAGCCGCTTCGAGATCGCCGCGCCGATGCCGCGGGTGCCGCCCGTCACGAGGGCGACGCGTCCTTGAGCCATTGTTTCCTCCTGTTCGCATCACTTGATGCCGCGTGCGGATGGCGTCCGCACGCGATTTTTTCTGACTTCGGCCTTAAGTCTATGTTGTGAGCCGATACTGTCGTGACAGACCGATCAGGTCCGCTCGACGCACATCGCCACGCCCATGCCACCGCCGATGCAGAGCGTGGCGAGGCCCTTCTTGGCGTCGCGGCGCTTCATCTCGTGCAGCAGGGTGACGAGCACGCGGGCGCCCGAGGCGCCGATCGGGTGACCGATGGCAATGGCGCCGCCGTTGACGTTCACCTTCGCGTCGTCCCAGCCCATGTCCTTGTTCACGGCCAGCGCCTGGGCCGCGAAGGCCTCGTTGGCCTCGATCAGGTCGAGGTCGGACGGCTTCCAGCCGGCCTTCTCCAGGGCCTTGCGGGAGGCCGGGATCGGGCCGGTGCCCATGACCTTCGGATCGACGCCGGCGGTCGCCCAGGACTTGATCCGGGCGAGCGGGGTCAGGCCGCGGCGCTCGGCCTCCGAGGCCGACATCAGCACCAGGGCGGCGGCGCCGTCGTTGAGGCCCGAGGCGTTGGCGGCCGTGACGGTGCCGTCCTTGGTGAAGGCCGGCTTCAGCTTGGCCATCGCCTCGATGGTGGCGCCGTCGCGGATGTACTCGTCGGTGTCGACGACCGTGTCGCCCTTCTTGCCCGGCACGGTGACGGGGACGATCTCGTCCTTGAACCGGCCCTCCTTGCGGGCTGCCTCGGCCTTGTTCTGCGAGCGGGTCGCGAACTGGTCCTGCTGCTCGCGGGTGAGCTGGAAGGCCTGGGCGACGTTCTCGGCGGTCTGACCCATGTGGTAGCCGTTGAAGGCGTCCCAGAGCCCGTCCTTGATCATGGTGTCGACGAGCTTCACGTCGCCCATCTTCTGGCCGCCGCGCAGGTACTGCGCGTGGGGAGACAGGGACATCGATTCCTGACCGCCGGCCACGATGACCTTGGCGTCGCCATTGGCGATCTGCTGCATGCCGATCGCGACCGTGCGCAGACCCGAGCCGCAGACCTGGTTGAGGCCCCACGCGGTGGCCTTCTCGGGGATGCCGGCCTTGATGGCGGCCTGCCGGGCGGGGTTCTGGCCGGCGCCCGCGGTGAGGACCTGCCCGAAGATCACCTCGTCCACCTCATCGGGCGAGACCTTGGCCCGCTCCAGGGCGGCCTTGATCGCCGTCGCGCCGAGCTCGTGGGCCGGCACCGCCCCGAAGGCGCCGCCGAACGAGCCGACCGGCGTGCGCGCCGCCCCGACGATGACGATCTCTTCGCTGCCTGCCATGTGAACGTTCTCCTCTCGCGAGCCGGCGCGCCTCCACGTCCCGGGGCGCGCTCTGTGCCGGCTCTGGGATGAAGGGCTTGAGGTCGGCGAAGTCAAGGTTGTGCATCGATGCGCCAAACGCGCCGATGACGCGACCGCGAGACTGAAATGGCGCGGCCGCCCCGACCACTCTGCATTATTCTGCGTTGAAGAGCTGCAGTTTGCTGTTTTCTGCGCCCGGGGAAGGCTTTAAGGATCGTGTTGCGGGCGCGAAGACAGCCCCCGCCAGACAGCACCGCGCGTCTGCAACGCCCCCCGGTCCCGAGTCCAGAAAGGCCGTTCCCGATGGCGGATACCGTCAAGGCCACCCAGACCGTCATCAAGAAGTACGCCAACCGGCGCCTCTATCACACCGGCACCTCGACCTACGTGACGCTGGAGGACCTCGCCACGATGGTGCAGAACGGCGAGGATTTCGTCGTCTACGACGCGCGCACGGGCGACGACATCACCCGCTCGGTCCTCACGCAGATCATCTTCGAGCAGGAGAACAAGGCCGGCGCCGAGAACCTGCTCCCGGTGGCGTTCCTGCGCCAGCTGATCCGCTTCTACGGCGACAGCATGCGCACGATGGTGCCGAGCTTCCTCGAATTCTCGATGGCGAATTTCGCCAAGGACCAGGACGGCCTGCGCGAGAAGTTCGCCCAGAGCTTCGGTCCGGCAGCGTTCCAGAACGCCATCGAGCAGCAGGTGCGCACCAACATGAACTTCTTCGGCGACGCCATGAAGATGTTCACGGGCTTCGCGCCGCCCGCGCCCGGAGCCCAGCCGACGGCGCCGGCCCCGACACAGTCCGCGCAATACGGGGGCGGCGAGCTGGACGATCTCAAGCGCCAGATGCTGGAGATGCAGCAGCGCCTGGAGGCGCTCGCGAAAAAGTAATTCGGCCGGACCGGCCGGACGAAGGGTTGACGATCCGTAAACGTCGGCCCCACCTTTGCGACACGGGCACGGAAACGTGCGGAGAATGTGCGCATGGTGCGGATCGGAACAGTCAGCCGTCTCGGCCCGACACAGGTCCGCTCCACCCGGCGCGCGCCGGTCCCGGACGCGGACGGGTCCCCCGAGGCGGCGCGGACGGAGGTCCAGGCTCTCGCCTTGATCGACGGGGGCCGGTCCGACGAGTCGCCCGCCCCCCGGACAGCAGAACGCGCGGCCGCGGGGAGATCCCGCGCCGGCTTCATCGCGCAATTGCTGACGGCGGGTGATCCGACGCTGCTGCCGTCGCGCCTGGAACGGACCCGGATGGCCGCCGCGCGCTACGCGGAGGCGGCGCGGCGCCTCGCCTGAGGCGCCGCCCTCGCGAAGGCTCAGGCCTCGGCGGACTTCACCTTCAGCACCTGACGGCCGCGGTACATGCCGGTCTTCAGGTCGATGTGGTGCGGGCGGCGCAGCTCGCCGGAATCCTTGTCCTCGACGTAGGTCGGCGCCTTGAGGGCGTCGGCCGAGCGGCGCATGCCGCGGCGGGAGGGGGAGGTCTTTCGCTTCGGAACGGCCATGGCTGGATCCTTCGTGACGCCGCGGACAAAGCGGCGCGCGGGCGGCTCCTCGATCGAGGATCGCCACGCACACCGCGGGATACGGATGAGGGCCGGCTTATAGCTCCGGCGCCGGCCCGTGACTAGGGGTGCCGGACCACAACCGTTAAGCGCGGGTTCAATCGGGGCGGCGCAGTTCTGACGCGACGGCACCGCGGTGCGGGCCGCGCCTCTCGGGAGAACGCCATGGCCTCCTCCACCAAGACCCTCGCCCTCCTCGCCCTCCTGTCGAGCCTCGTCGCGGCTCCCGCCCTGGCGCAGGCGCCCCAGGCGCCGACGACCGCGGCCCCCGTGGCCCCCGCGAAGCCCGCGGCGCCGAGCGCACCGGTCGCCGGATCGCCGAACGCCGCCAAGGGGGCACTCATCGACCTCAACAGCGCCAGCGCCGAGGAGCTCGACGCCCTGCCCGGCATCGGCGCGGCCCGCGCGGCCGCGATCATCAAGGGGCGGCCGTATCGCGGGAAGGACGACCTCGTCTCCAAGAAGATCATCCCGAAGAATGTCTACGACGGCATCAAGGACAAGGTCATCGCCAAGCAGAAGTAGCCGCTACTCGGCGATCGCCCCCTGAGGCATGGAGAAGCCGGGGGGCGTCTTCGGGGCCGCGGCGGCCTTCGGCGCCGCGTGCCGGGGCGCCTTCTTGCGGGCCTCGGCCTTCGGCACCTTCGGCGCCTTGACGGCGGGCGGCGCCTCGCAGGCGCGGAACGTGAGCTGCGCCAGGGGCGTCCCCTCCTCGGTGACGATCGCGATCGGATCGGGGAAGGTCGGCAGCGTCGGCTCCCACTGGATCGGGCTGCCGAGCATCGCCTCGACGCCCGACGCGGCGCCGCCGCGCCGCAGCGTCGTGAAGTCCGGCCCGTAGGCGGTGGCGACCTTGCCGGCGATCACGACCTGGAGAACCTCGTTCACCTCGGTCGTCAGCGGCCTGAGCGGGTTCGTCGTGCGGACCTGCCCGGCCCGCGTGATCACCATCTTGAACCCCTTGGCGCTCTCGAACCGGGCCGCCTGCGTGCCGCAGGGCTGCTCGAGAGTCGGACCGGCGGCCGGCGTGGGGCTCGCCGCCCGAGGGTCGATCTGACCGGGCGTTGCTGGCGCCGCCGCCGCGGGCGCCGCAGGGACAGGCGGGACTTGGGCAGGCGGGACTTGGGCAGGCGGGACTTGCGCAGGCGCGACCTGGGCAGGCGCGGCCGGCTTGCCGGCGGGCGCCGACGGAACGCTCTGCATCATCGACAGGCAGAGAGGGCCGGCGAGCAGCAGCCCGGCCACCCCGCGCGCGCGCAGCCTCATCGCGCGGCTCCCGGCGGATCCCCGCGGAGCGGCTGGTTGCGCTGCGTCCGGTCGAGAGCTCGGATCGGCTCCAATTCAATCGCTTCCAGATCGAGCACCCGCGGGTCGAGCACCTGTGCGCTGCGGTCGATCGGGCTCTTGCGCGGTCCGACCGAGCCGATGAGCAGGTCCTCGTCCTCGATGTCGAGTTCGGAACCCATGCGCAGGGGCTCGCGCCGGCCGCGCGCCGCCATCGCGGCGACCGCGACGATGGCGACGGCGAAGACCAGAATAGCCAGGATGATGAACAGGCGCTCCATCAGGAGGCCAGCTCTAACCTGCGGTTCGGGCCACCGCCACCCCATCCAGGCCTCGATGTCTCCCCGCCGCGTCGCGGCCGTGTCCCCGATCGCGCGCGGAACGCTCCTTGCGTGGGCCGTCGGACCGGGTAGATGCGGGCAGACCGGAGCCGGGACCGACCGATGCAGCACGAGCCGAGCCGCGAGCCCGAGGAACTGGAGGCGCACCTCCTCGGCCTGATCGAGGCCGCCCGGGAGCAGGCCCGGGAGGATCCGTTCCGCAATCCCGTCCTGGCGGTGACCTTGGCGATCACCCGGCGCTTCGACCGGGACGAGATCTCGACCGGCGACCTGGACGGGCTGTTCGTGCGCCTGCGTGCCGCGGCCCTGGCGGCGCGGGCGGAGCGGCTGCGCGCCTATGTCGGGCTCGACGCCGGCCCGGACGACCCGCAGGCGGGAATTCCCGCCCGGCTCGTGGCGGCGGCCCCCGACCGGGCGGACAGCGTCGAGACCTTCGCGGCCCTGATCCACCGCACCGCCTTCGCGGTGGTGTTCACGGCCCACCCTACCTTCGGCATGCCCCGGGCTGTCGCCGGCCTCCTCGCCGAGGCCGCGAGCCTGTCCGACGCCAAGGACCGCGCCGGGCTGATCGCGCGCGCGGCGGCCCTGTCGACGCGGCCGGACGCGCCGATCACCCTGGATGTCGAGTTCGAGCAGGCCTGCGCGGCGGCCAATAACGGCCGGCTCGCCCTCGACGCCTTCAACGGCGCCCTGCTCGACGCCGCCCGCGCCCGCTGGCCGGACCGCTGGACGGAGCTGACGCCACGCCCCTTCGCCATCGCCAGCTGGGTCGGCTGCGACACCGACGGGCGGACCGATATCGGCTGGTGGGACACCCTGCGCTACCGGCTGATCTCGAAGCGCATGCAGTTCGACCGGGTGATGCGCGACCTGCCGGAGATCCCCGCCTGCCGGGAGGTCCGGGCCCTCGCCGAGAACGCCCTGGCGGCGGTGAACCGCCAGCTCACCGTGGCGCCGCGCCTCGGTGACCAGCCGTCCCTCGAGGCGGTGCACCGCTTCGCCCTGGCGCTCATCATCGAGCGCGAGCGCGCCCAGACCGATGCCGGCGCCCTCGTCGCCGGGCTGACCCAGGCCCTCGAGGCCGCCGACGACGCGGGTGACCAGCGCCGGATCGCCATCCTGCGCGCGGGGGTCGCGACGCACGGCCTGTCGAACGCCCTGCCGCATTTCCGGCTGAACGCGAGCCAGATCCACAACGCGGTGCGGCGGGTGATCGACCTGGAGGGCGAGCCCACCGACGCGGCTCGGCGCCGCTCGCACCTCGCGACGATCCACACCCTGCTGAACGACGTCCGCCCGGTGGCCGTCGATTTCGGGGCGCTCGCGGCCGAGCGGGCCTCGGCGGCGCGGCTGATGATGACGATCGCCCAGATCCTCAAGCACGTGGACGGCACCCATCCGGTGCGCTTCCTCATCGCCGAGACCGAGACCGGCTACACCCTGCTCGCGGCCCTCTGGCTCGCGCGCCACTACGGCATCGCCGACAAGCTCGAGATCACGCCGCTGTTCGAGACGGCGAGCGCCCTCGAGCAGGGTATCCGGGTGCTCGACGACGCCCTGCGCAACCCGCACTGGCGGCAGTATCTGAAGCGCATCGGCCGGCTCACCGTGCAGTTCGGCTACTCCGATTCGGGCCGCTACGTCGGCCAGCTGGCGGCGACCTTCTGGATCGAGCGGCTGCGGCTGCGCATCACCGAGATGCTGGTCCAGAACGGCCTGTCCGACGTCGAGCTCGCGATCTTCGACACGCACGGCGAGTCGATCGGGCGCGGCGCCCATCCGACCTCCCTGCGCGACCGCCTCGCCTACCTCGCCCCAGAGGATGCGCGGGACCGGGCCCGCAAGGCCGGCATCCGGGTCCGGCTCGAATCGAGCTTCCAGGGCACCGACGGCTACCTGCTGTACGGCACCGAGGCGCTGGCGCGCGCCAGCGTCGCCCGCATCGCCGAGCACGTCTACGCGCTCGACGTGACGGAGGAGGATTCGTTCCCGGACTACGCCTTGAACGACCGGCCGAAGGCCTCCGACGGCAGGGTCGATCCGATCTACGCCGAGCCGGATTTCGCCCTCGAGTTCTTCACCGCCGCCCGCCAGGACATGGAGGCGCTGGTCGACGACCCGGGCTACGCCGCCCTGCTCGGCACCTTCGGCCCGAGCCTGATCGACCGGACCGGGTCGCGCCCGGTGGCGCGCCAGACCGACAACGGCGGCCCGGCGCGGATCACCCATCCGCGCCAGATGCGGGCGATCCCCAACAACGCGATCCTGCACCAGCTCGGCTTCCTGGCGAATTCCCTCCACGGGATCGGACGGGCCGCCCAGCGCGGCCCGGACCTGTTCCGCGACATGCGGCGCGATTCGGTGCGCTTCTCCCGGGCCTTCCGGCTGGTCCAGCACGCCGCCTCGGTCGGCGACCTCGACGTGCTGCGGGCCTACATCGACACCCTCGACCCGGCCGTGTGGCTGGAGCGGGCGCGGCGCACCCAGAAGGATTTCCGCCGGGACGAGCTCGTGGTGATCTCGGGGGCGCTGGAGCGCCTCGACCTCGCCCCCGCGCTGCGGAACCTGTTCGGACGCCTGACCCGGGACTGGCTCGCCCTGAGCGCGGCCGCCCCGGACCTGCCCGCCATGTCGGCCCGGCTGACGCTGCTCCACGCCCTGCGCCTCGCGCTGATCCACCGGATCTGGTTCCTGGCGGTGCACATCCCGGGCTTCCGGCCGCAGGCGGGCATCTCCCGCGAGCAGCTGCTGGAGCGCTTCCTGCGGCTGGACATCGACGGCTGCCTGAAGCTCCTCGACGCGATCTTCCCGGTCACGCCGGACCCGACGCTCGGCCTCAATTTCGGCGAGCCGGCCGGCCCGCGCGACGTCGGCACCTACGAGTCCGAGCACGCCAACCTGTTCCAGCCGATTCGCCGGATGTTCGATCAGGTGCGGGAAATCTCGGGGATGATCCAGCACGAGGTCGGGGCGTTCGGGTAGGCGCGGCCCTCAGGCCGCCTCCACGCGCAGGACCGTGCCGCCGATCCCGGTGACGCGCACCCGCCGGCCCGCCGGCAGGTCGGGCCCCTCGACCCGCCACAGCGTGTCGTCGAAGCGGATCCGGCCCGCGCCCCGCACGATCGGCTCGTCGAGCACCCCCTCGCGCCCGATCAGGCCCCGGTCGGCCCGGTTCAGCTCCGGCCCGGTACCCTTGCCGCGCCGCTGGAGGCGCGTCGCGAGCGCCACCAGGGCGACGGCGAGACCGGCGAACAGCAGGGTCTGGCCCTGCCAGGGCATGGGGAGCGCCGCCGCCGCGAGGCCGGTCGCGACGGCGGCGAGCCCGAGCCAGATCAGGAACACGCCGGGCAGCAGGATCTCGGCACCGGCCAGCACGAGGCCGGCGATCACCCAGCTCCAGGCCGCCCCGAGGGCCTCGAAGGTTCCGGCGAGGGAGGCGATCGTCACCGGCGTCAGGCCCGCGGCGCAGCGACGTTCGGCGGGGTCCCGGTGCGCCGGGGCGCGGCGGCGCCGTCGCCGAAGACCGAGCGGGTGAGTTCGCCGATGCCACCGAGGGTGCCGGCGAGCGCCGCCGCCTCGATCGGCACCACCACGACCCGCTGGTTCGGCGCGGTGGCGATCGCCCGCACGGCGTCGACGTACTTCTCGGCCACGAGGAAGTTCGCCGCCGCGATGTCGCCCTCGGCGATCGCCCGGCTGACCATGCCGGTCGCCGTCGCCTCGGCCTCGGCGGAGCGCTCCCGCGCCTCCGCGTCGCGGAAGGCGGCCTCGCGCCGGCCCTCCGCCTCCAGGATCGCCGACTGCTTGCGCCCCTCGGCCCGCAGGATCTCGGCGGCGCGCTGCCCTTCCGCCTCCAGGATCGAGGCGCGCTTCTCGCGCTCGGCCTTCATCTGCCGGGCCATCGCCCCGGCGAGATCGGCCGGGAGCACGATGTCCTTGATCTCGATCCGGTTGATCTTGACGCCCCAGGGCGAGGCCGCCGCGTCCATCACCCGGAGCAGGCGCTCGTTGATCTCGTCGCGGTGGGCGAGGAGCTGGTCGAGATCCATCGAGCCGACCACGGTGCGGATATTGGTCATGGTCAGCGTCGTGGCGGCGAGGTCGAGGCTCGAGACCTCGTAGGATGCGCGCGCCGCGTCGAGGACCTGGTAGAACACGACCGCGTCGATGGTGACGCCGGCATTGTCGCGGGTGAAGGCCTGCTGGCTCGGCACGTCGATGACCTGCTCCATCACGTTGACCTTGCGGCCGACGCGCTCGACGAAGGGCGTGATCAGCCCGAGTCCGGCGTCGAGGCTGCGGGCGTAGCGGCCGAAGCGCTCCACCGTGTAGACGTAGCCCTGGGGCACGATCTTCACGCCCGCGGCCAGGGTGACGATCGCCAGCGCCGCCACGCCCACGGCGAACACGCTGAGCCCGAACGGAAGCCCCATCGACACCCCTCCCCTGCCGACGCCACGGCCGGCGCGGCCCCGCAGCCTAACAGGCCGCTCCGGGCTCCGCGACCGCGGGCCTCAGGGGCGCCCGGGGGGCGTGCCGCGCCGCGGCGTGAACGGCCACCCGCTCATCTCGATCATCAATGGTTCAGGCCGCCGCGCTTACGAAGCCGGGAAGCGTCGCGTTCGTCGTCGCTCAGACCCCGTCGAAGCAACGCTTGTTGAAGAAACATTCGGCATGATCCCCGCCACCCTCGCCGCGGAAAGAAGTCCTTTCACGCCGCTGCGGGCGGCAGAAATCCCCACCCAACCGGACTCGGTGCGCGCGTGAAGATCGCTGTCCTCGCACATCTGAAATACCCGATCGGCCAGCCCTATGCCGGCGGCCTGGAGATGCACACGCACCTCCTGACCGTCGCGCTGAAGCGGCACGGGCACGACGTCACGCTGTTCGCCAGCCGCGGGTCGGACCCGGCGCTCGATCCCGTGACGCTCTGCGATCCGACCGGGGACGCGCTCCTCGATCCCGAGCGCGAGGAGGTGATCGACCGCACCGAGGAGGACGCCTACCGGCGCATGATGGAGATGGTCGCGGCCGGCGGCTTCGATCTCGTCCACAACAATTCCCTGCACGCGCTGCCGCTGCGCGAGAGCGCCCGGCTGGGCCTGCCCTGGGTGACCGTGCTGCACACGCCGCCCTTCGAGTCCCTGGTCAGCGGCGTGGTCCAGGCCGATCCCGACATGGCCTTCCTGGCGGTCTCGCCGTCCCTGGCGCAGGAATGGGCGCATCTCGTGCCCGGCGCCCAGGTGGTCGACAACGGGGTGGACCTCTCGACCTTCGCGTTCTCACACGCTGCCGACGATCCGCCCTTCGCCTTCTGGTCGGGCCGGATCGTGCCCGAGAAGGGGCTGCACCTCGCGATCGACGCGGCCCGGGCCGCCGGGCTGCCGCTCACCTTCGCGGGTCCCAAGCTCAATCCCGGCTACTGGGCCGCCGAGATCGCCCCGCGCCTCGGTCCGGACCTGACGCATCTCGGTCATCTCTCCCACCGGGACCTCGCCCACCATCTCGGCCGGGCCCGCGTGGCGATCGTCTCGCCGCGCTGGGAGGAGCCCTTCGGCCTCGTCGTGGCGGAGGCGCTCGCCTGCGGCACCCCGGTGGCAGCCTTCCGCCGCGGCGCCATGCCCGACATCCTGGACGCGTCCTGCGGCCGCCTCGGGCGCCCGGACGATCCGCAGGATCTCTCGGTGGCGATCCGGGAAGCCGCCGGCCTGTCGCGCCGGGCCTGCCGCGACCGCGCCGAGGCGCTCTACGACGCCGCCGCCATGACCGGGCGCTATCTGGAAGCCTACGACGCCGTGATCGCGCGCTGCGCCGAGCGGGCGCGGCCGGCCCTGCGCGTCGCCGGAGGACGCGGCTGAACGGCGCGGATCCGCGCGCCGCAATCCGCACCCGAGCCCGGAGCCCGGCGGCATGACGGGCCGCCCTCGACCTCCGCGGCGCACGAGGGTGCCACGGGAGACCTGTCATGACCACCGACGCCGATCACCCGGCCCCACCGCCCTGCGTCGTCTGCATTCCCGCCCGGAACGAGGCCGAGCGCCTGCCCCGCCTGCTCGCCTCCCTGGCGGCGCAGAACGGCGTCTCGGCGCGGGCGCCGCTGCGCGTCGTGGTGCTGGCCAACAATTGCACGGACGGGACCGTCCAGGCGGTGCGGGACGTCGAGGCCTCGGGCATCCTCGCGACGCTGACCCTCCGGCTGATCGCGGTCGACCTCGTCGGCGCGGACGCCCATGTCGGCACGGCCCGGCGCATGGCGCTCGATGCCGGTGCCGACTGGCTGGAGGCCGACGGTGAGCCGGACGGCATCCTTCTCACCACCGACGCGGATGCCCGCCTGCCGGCCGAGTGGGTGGCGGCCAATCTCCGCGCGCTGGAGGCCGCGGACATCGTGGGCGGCCGGCTGGTGATCGACGACGACGGCACCCCGGACCCCGCCCTCGCAGACCTGCACGCGCGCATCGAGCGCTACTGGTCCGGCGTCCGCCGCCTGGAGGACCTGCTCGACCCGCCGCCCCACGATCCGGCCCCCCGCCACGGCGACCATACCGGCGCGAGCCTCGCCGTTCCCGCGATCCTGTACCGGGCCGTGGGCGGACTGCCGGCGCTGCCCTGCGGCGAGGACAACGCCCTCGTCGGGCTGCTGCGCGCCAACGGTGCGCGCCTGCGCCACTGCCCGGACGTGCAGGTCCTGGTCTCGTCCCGCCATCAGGGACGGGTCTCGGGCGGCATGGCCACCGAGATGCTCCGCCGGACCCGCGTCCTCGACGGAGAGGCCTACCTGCTGCCGGAGGCGGCCCACTGGCAGGCGCTGATCCTGCGCCGCGCGGCCCTCCGCCGGGCCTTCCCCCTCGACCCCCAGGCCCGCGCCGCGGCCTGCGCGCGGCTCGGGCTCGACGCGGAGGATCTCGCCGCCGTCGGGGCCTGCCCGAACGACATCGCCTTCGTGGAGCGGGCCGACCGGATCCTCGAGTCGCGCAGCCCGCCCGCGCGGGAATGCGCCCTCGATCTGGCGGTCGCCGATCTCGACGCCCTCGCCCTGTCCTTGAGGGACGCCGCGTGACCCGCGGCATCGGCTGGTACGTCCACCACCAGGGCGCCGGCCATCTCCAGCGGGCCCGGGCGGTCGCGGGCGCCCTGAACCGGCCCTGCACCGTCCTCGGCACCCTTGCCGGGTTCGACACCGCAGGCCTCGACATCGTCGACCTGCCCGACGACCGCCCCCTCGGCGACGCGGCCTTCGACGGCCGGGACGGCGCCATCGAGCGGCCCGAGGCCCTGCACTACGCGCCGCTCGACCATCCGGGGGTCCGCGCGCGGATGGCGCGCATCGCCGCCTGGGCGGAGCGGGCCGACCCGGCCCTCCTGGTCGTCGACGTCTCGGTGGAGGTGGCGATCCTGGCGCGTCTCCTGTCGGTGCCGACCCTGGTGGTGCGCCTCGCGGGGACACGGACCGACCGGCCGCATCTGGAGGCCTTCCGCAGCGCAACGCGGCTGCTCGCCCCCTTCCCCGCCGCGCTCGACGGCGCGGCCGTGCCGGACTGGGTCCGGGCCAAGACGCTCTACGCGGGGTTCCTCGGCGCGCCGGCGCAGGCCCCGCCCGAGTTGGGGCGCGAGATCGTGGTGGTGTTCGGCCGGGGCGGTGCGGGCGGCAGCCTCGCGGAGCTCGCCGCGGCGGCGCGGGCGGTACCGGACCGGCCGTGGCACGTCCTGGGACCGGTCTCGGGCTCGGGCCCCGTGCCAGACAACCTGCACCTGCACGGCTGGGTCCCCGACGTCGAGGCGCGGGTCGCGCGGGCGGCTTTGCTGGTGGGCGGCGGCGGCGACGGCGTCGTTGCCCTGGCCGCCGCGCAGCGGAAACGCTTCCTCTGCCTGCCGGAGGAGCGGGCCTATGGCGAGCAGACCGAGAAGGCCGAGGCGCTGGCCCGGCTCGGGGCCGCGGTCGTGCATCCCGGCTGGCCCTCGCCCGCGGCGTGGCCGGGCCTGATCGCGGCGGGCCTCGCCCTCGACCCCGCGTTTATCGGCGGCCTGCACGATCCGGACGCGGTCCGGACCTGCGCCGCGACGATCGACGACCTAGTGCGGCGCCTCTGATCGGTCGGCCAGCGAAGATCCGAACGTCGGCAGCGCCGAAGCGGGATCCGCTCCGGCGCGGGTAGCGCAGTCCGAGATCAGGAGATCAGGTCGAGCTTCGCCGCCTCGATCCCGTCGGCGCGGATCGCGTCCGGCAGGGACGAGAAATCGCGATATCCCGCCTCGCGCGCCATAGCGTCGAGGGCCGTCTGCTCATCGGCAGCCGCGCCAGTCCAGAGCACCGCGCCGCTCTTTTTCTGTCTAATCTGGAAAATGCTCATCGATCCCTCCCCGGTCCCGAGAAGACCATCGATCTATTAACGTCGCTATTCGTGGCGGGTTGCAGCTGGATCGATCTAAACCGCCGCGCTCCGGCCGCCACGATGACCTGCGGCGCGAGGCCCGGCGACGGCCTCGCGCGACGGCGCTATGCTCGGCACCGTCCAGGATGGCTCGCCATGAAAACGCCGACCTGCCCAGCGAGGGAGAGGCAATACCCGTCCAGCGCCGACTGTGAGGTCCCCGCCGTGAACTCCGTCCGTTGGCGCGCGTCTCGCCTCAGTCTCCTGTGCGGGCTCGCGATGCTCGCGGCGGCGCCGGCCCGGGCGGTCGAGACCGCCGCCGTTCCCGACGCCGCCGCCATCGCGCCCGCGGTCACGGTCGTGCCGGCCGAGAGCCGCGAGATCGTCGAGCGGGCCGTCGTCACCGGCACACTGGTCCCCCGGGACGAGATCCTCGTCTCCCCCGAGGTCGAGGGTCTGCGCATCACCGATCTCCTCGTCGAGGAGGGTGACCGCGTCACCAAGGGACAGGTTCTCGCCAAGCTGTCGCTGGAGATGATCGTCACCCAGGAGGCCTCGAACGCGGCGGCGATCGCCCGCGCCGAGGCGGCCATCGTCCAGGCCCGGAGCCAGATCGTCCAGGCGGAGGCCGCCAACCTGGAGGCCAAGCAGGCGCTCGAGCGGGCCCAGGCGCTCGCCAAGACCGGCAACGCCACCGCGGCCGTGCTGGAACAGCGCGTCTCGGCGGCGCAGGGGGCGGAAGGCCGCCTCGCCGCCGCCAGGGGCGGCCTGCAATCGGCCCAGGCCGACCTCGCCACGGCGCGGGCCGCCGGGGCCGAGATCGCCCTGCGGCGCGCCCGCACCGACATCCGCGCCCCCGAAGCCGGGATCGTCAACCGCCGCACCGCCCGGATCGGCGCCACCGCCACGGCGGCGGGCGAGCCGCTGTTCCGGCTGATCGCCCGGGGCGAGATCGAATTGGAGGGCGAGGTGCCCGAGACGTCGCTGGCGCGCATCCACGTCGGCAATCCGGCGAGCCTCGACCTCGATGACGGTCGCCGCCTCGCCGGCAAGGTGCGCCGGGTCTACCCGGAGGTCGACCGGGCGACGCGGCTCGGCAAGGTGCGCATCCGCCTCGGCGATGATCCGGCCCTGCGCATCGGCGCCTTCGCGCGCGGCAGCGTGGAGATCGCGCGCCGCACCGGCATCGCCGTCCCGGTCTCCAGCCTGCTCTACGCGGCCGACGGCCGCGCCAGCGTGCTCGTGGCGAGGGACGGGCGCGTCGAGGCGCGGCCCGTGACCACGGGCCTCTCCGCCGACGGCTTCACGGAACTCCGCTCCGGCGTCGCGGCCGGCGAGAGCGTCGTGGCCCGCGCCGGAAGCTTCCTGCGCGACGGCGACCGCGTGCGCCCCGTCCCGGCCGCCACCAGCACGCCGATCGCCGACGCGGCGCCGCGGTAGGACGAGTCGAAGGATCCGGCCATGCGCCTCAACGTCTCCGCCTGGGCGATCCGCAAACCCCTGCCCTCGGTGGTCCTGTTCCTGGTCCTGATGATCCTCGGGCTGGTGAGCTTCCGCTCGCTGCCGATCACCCGGTTCCCCAACATCGACATCCCGATCGTGTCGGTGACGATCACCCAGTCGGGTGCCGCGCCCGCGGAGCTTCAGACCCAGGTCACCAAGTGGGTCGAGGACTCGGTCGCCGGCGTGAAGGGCGTCAAGCACATCCTCTCGACGATCACGGAGGGCACCTCCACCACCACGATCGAGTTCCGCCTGGAGGTGAACCAGGATCGGGCGACCAACGACGTCAAGGACGCCATCGCCAAGATCCGGCAGAACCTGCCGCGGACGATCGACGAGCCGATCGTCTCGCGCGTGGAGATCGCCGGCCTGCCCATCATGGTCTACGGCGCCTCCGCGCCCGCCATGACGCCCGAGGACCTGTCGTGGTTCGTGGACGACGTCGTCGCCCGCGGCCTGCAGAGCGTGAAGGGCGTCGGCGGCGTCGAGCGGCTCGGCGGCGTCGCCCGCGAGATCCGCGTCACCTTGAAGCCCGACCGCCTGCTCGCGCTCGGCATCACCGCCGCTGACGTGAACCGGCAGCTGCGCCTGACCTCGGCCGACATGGCGGGCGGCCGCGCCGAGGTCGGCGGCCAGGAGCAGTCGATCCGGGCGCTCGCCGCCTCGGCGAGCCTCGAGACGCTGGCCAAGACCTCCATCGTGGTGCCGGGCAACCGCAAGGTCCGCCTCGACGAGCTCGCGACCCTGTCGGACACCGCCGAGGAGCCCCGCACCTTCGCGCGCTTCAACGGCGAGCCGGTGGTCGCCTTCGCGATCTCCCGCGCCAACGGCGCCAGCGACGCGGACGTGTCGGTGGGCGTCGCCAAGAAGATCGCGGCGCTCCACGCGGCCAACCCCAACGTGCGGTTCGACCTGATCGACACCAGCGTCGACAACACGATCGGCAACTACCACTCCGCCATGATGGGCCTGATCGAGGGCGCCATCCTCGCGGTCGTGGTGGTGCTGCTGTTCCTGCGGGACTGGCGCGCGACCCTGATCGCCGCGGTGGCGCTGCCCCTCTCGGTGCTGCCGACCTTCTGGGTGATGAGCGCGCTGGGCTTCTCGCTCAACGCCGTCAGCCTCCTGGCGATCACGCTGGTCACCGGCATCCTGGTGGACGACGCGATCGTCGAGATCGAGAACATCGTCCGGCACATGCGGATGGGGAAATCGCCCTACCGCGCCGCCCTGGAGGCCGCGGACGAGATCGGCCTCGCGGTCATCGCCATCACGGCGACGATCATCGCGATCTTCTCGCCGGTGTCGTTCATGGGCGGCATCGCCGGCCAGTACTTCAAGCAGTTCGGCCTGACGATCGCGGCGGCGGTGTTCATGTCGCTGCTCGTGGCGCGCCTGATCACGCCGCTGCTCGCGGCCTACTTCCTGCGCGATCACGGGCCGGACCACGAGCGGGACGGCCTCGTGATGCGCGGCTACACCCGCCTGGTGGCGTGGTCGGTCCGGCACAAGTTCATCACGCTGGTGCTCGGCATCGCGTGCTTCGCCGCCTCGATCGCCTCCACGGGCCTGCTGCCCGCGGGCTTCCTGCCGGCGGAGGACCAGGCCCGCACCCTGTTCGTGGTCGAGCTGCCGCCGGGAGCCCGCCTCGCCGACACGGTCCGGGTCACGGACCGCATCGAGGAGAAGGTCCGCGCGCTGCCCGAGGTGAAGAGCGTGTTCGTGGACGGCGGCCGCCAGCTTCCGGCGAAGAAGGAGGTGCGGCTCGCGAGCCTCACCATCAACCTCGTCCCGAAGAACACCCGCCACAGGACCCAGAAGCAGCTCGACGCCGAGGTCGCGGCGATCCTGCGGGAGGAGCCGGACCTGCGCTTCTGGGCGCTGCGCGAGGGCGGCCAGCGCGACCTCGCGCTGATCATCGCCGGGCCCGACAAGGCGGTGGTGGCCGAGGTCGCCGCAAAGCTCCAGCGCGAGGCCCAGCAGGTCCCGCACCTCGTCAACGTCATGTCGACGGCGCCCCTCGACCGGACCGAGGTCCGGATCCGGCCGAAGCCCGCCGTGGCGGCCGATCTCGGCGTCAGCACCGACACCATCGCCGAGACCGTGCGGGTCGGGACGATCGGCGACATCGGCATGAACCTCGCCAAGTTCAACGCCACCGACCGGCAGATCCCGATCCGCGTGCAGCTCCCCGAGAGCGTGCGCGGGCGGCTCTCCGACCTCGAGACCCTGAAGGTGCCGGTGAAGGGCGGGACGGCCGTGCCGCTCGCGACGGTGGCCGACATCAGTCTGGGCCAGGGCCCGACCGGCATCGACCGCTACGACCGCGCCGTGCGCGTCGCTCTGGAGGGCGACATGCAGGGCAGCGACGCGCTGGCCGAGCTGATCGGCCAGGTGATGAACCTGCCGACCGCCAAGAACCTGCCGCCCGGGGTCACGATCAGCCAGACCGGCGACGCCGAGGTGATGGGCGAGGTCTTCGAGGGCTTCGCGCTGGCCATGGGCGCCGGCCTGATGATGGTGTTCGGCGTGCTGATCCTGCTGTTCGGCAACTTCCTGCAGCCGCTGACCATCCTGTTCTCGCTGCCGCTCTCCATCGGCGGCGCGATCCTGGCACTGCTGATCTGCCACATGCCGATCTCGATGCCGGTGGTGATCGGCATCCTGATGCTGATGGGCGTCGTGACCAAGAACGCCATCATGCTGGTGGATTTCGCCGTCGAGCAGATCCGGGCCGGCGTCGACCGGAACGTCGCGATCGTCGATGCCGGCCGCAAGCGCGCCCGGCCGATCGTCATGACCACGATCGCCATGGCGGCCGGCATGGTCCCGTCCGCGATGGCCTACGGGATCGGCGGCGAGTTCCGCGCGCCCATGGCGGTGGCGGTGATCGGCGGGCTGATCGTCTCGACGGTGCTGTCGCTCGTCTTCGTGCCGGCGATCTTCGTGCTGATGGACGACCTGTCCCGCCTGCTGACGCGGCTGTTCGGCCGCTTCGTGGGCGAGCGCGACGATCCGGAGGATGCCCCCGTCTACGATCCGGCCCATCCGGCCAACGACGGGCACCCGCCGCCACGGATCGCCGCGGAGTAGAGCGGTTCAGCGCGGGACGCGCACGCTGTCCCGGAGGAGCGACGCGCGGGAACCCGGATCCGGGCCCCTGTCGACCGGCGGCGCATTGCGTCGCGCGCCGCGATGGGCTGTGACTCGGCCCCGCCGAATCAACGGAGACGAGCGAGACGATGTCGGGTGGTCACGGGGCGATCGAGGGGTCGAACAAGCGCGTGGCGCTGCTGATCTCGGTGCTGGCGCTGTTCCTCGCGTTCAGCGAGACGCTGGGCAAGGCGTCCCAGACGGATTCGATCGGCGCCAACGTCGAGGTCGCGAACCAGTGGGCCTATTTCCAGGCCCGCACGATCCGCGCGACGGTGCTCAAGACCGCCGACGAGGCCCTGGCGCTGGTGCCCCCGGGGCCGAACCAGGACGCGATCGCCGCCAAGCGCGCCGAGTGGTCCAAGACCCTGGCGCGCTGGGATTCCGAGCCGTCGACCGGCGAGGGCCGCAAGGAACTGTCCGAGAAGGCCCGCGCGTCCGAAGGCCGGCGCGACCTCGCGCTGCTGCGCTACCACCATTACGAATTGGCTTCGGCGGCCTTCCAGATCGGCATCGTGCTGGCGTCGGCCGAGGTGATCACCGGGATCAGCCTGTTGGTCTTCGCCGGCGGATTCCTGGGCCTCGCCGGGGCGGCGCTGCTCGGCTTCGGCTACCTCGCGCCGCACGCCCTGCCGTTCTTCCACTGATCGGCGTCGGCCACCGGCAGCGACGTAACGCCACTCCCGTTCCCGATCGATTGAACCCGCGCGCCGCCGGGCTGGACGCGCGGTTCGGAAGCTGATCGTCTCGGCACATTCCAGGGGGGAATGATGTCCGAACACTCAGAAGATCAGGGCCGCCTGACGAAGATCGCCAGCGCGATCTTCCTGCACACCGAGCACGCCATCTACGCGGCGCTCGGCATCCTGTTGGCGCTCACCGCCCTCGTGGCGCTGATCGAGGCCGCCGGCATGACTTGGGAGGCGATGCGGGCGCTTGGCGGCGCGCAGCAGATCCTGGAGGTGATCGACCGGCTCCTCTTCCTGCTGATGCTGATCGAGATCCTGCACACGGTGCGGGTCTCGATGCGGTCGGGGACGCTGACCTGCGAGCCGTTCCTGATCGTCGGGCTGATCGCCTCGATCCGGCGGGTGCTGGTCATCACCCTGCAATCGTCGGAGATCATGCACGCCAAGGACTGGTCGCCGGAGAAGCAGGCGCTGTTCCAGGCCTCGATGATCGAGCTCGGCGTGCTGGCGGGCCTGATCCTCACGATGGTGTTCGCGATCTTCCTGCTGCACCGCGCCCGCGACGATGGCAGGCCCGCGGGCGAGGAGAAGCCCGAACACGTGTCCTGACAGCCGTGCCGGCGCGCGGTCGGGCGCCGGCGGGATGGGCGGTCAGTTCATCCGCAGGATCGCGGCGTTGAGGAGCGTCGCGAACGCGACCCAGGCCGCGTAGGGGACGAGGAGCCAGGCCGCGAGCCGGTCGAAGCGCCAGGTCAGCCGGATCGTCCAGAGCACCATCACCAGCAGCATCGCGACGACGATTAGCCCGGCGCCGATCGCGTGCGCGGTGAAGAAGACCGGGGTCCAGGCGGCGTTGAGGGCGATCTGCACCAGGAACGCCGCGAGGGCGAGCCACCAGCCCTCGCGGCTCGGCCCGGTGCGCGGCATGGCGCCGAGCAGCCGCCAGAGGGAGACCGCGATCATCGTGTAGAGGATCGTCCAGGCGACCGGGAACACCCAGTTCGGCGGGTTGAAGGCCGGCTTGTTCAGGCTCGCGTACCAGCCCGGGATCTCGGCCTGGGTCGCCATCGAGCCGACGGCCGCGGTGGCCGCCACCGGCAGGATCGCGGCGGCGAGGCGCAGCCAGCGCGGCAGGGGCGATCCTCCGGGGACGTGTGTGGCGGCGGTCATGATCGTCGGTCTCCACCGGGCGCGGCGTGTGGCGCGGCTTGCCGGGGGCCACGCGCCGTGGCACGCGCCCGTCTCCATCCGCCGAGAATCGCCAGATGTCACAGCCTTACGCGCCGCAGGGTCGGTCGGATACCCGGAGCGACGCCGAGCCGGACTTCACGCGCCGGAGCCTCGCGGCCCAGGCCATGGGCCGGATCGAGCCGGAGACGCGGGCGGTGGTCATGCCGCTCCACGTCGCCACCACCTTCATCCGCGATCCCGACAACGGCTACAGCTCCGGCTACAGCTACGCGCGGCCCGACAACGCCACGGTGCGTGAGGCGGAGTCGGTCCTGGCGATGCTGGAGGGCGCCGGCGCCGGCGCGCTGCTGTTCGGCTCCGGGATGGCGGCGGCGACCGCGGTGTTCGGCGCGCTGGAGCCCGGCGACCACGTGGTCGCCGGCACGGTCATGTACTGGGCGCTGAAGCGCTGGCTGCGCGAGGAGGCGCCCCGGCGCGGCCTCACACTGACCTTCGCGGACACGGACGATCCGGACGCCCTGCGCGCCGCGATCGAGCCCGGCCGGACCAAGCTCGTCTGGATCGAGACACCCGGCAACCCGCTCTGGACGGTCACCGACATCGCCGCTGCGGCCGAGATCGCCCACGCGGCGGGGGCGCGGCTCGCCGTGGATTCCACGGCCGCCTCGCCGGTCCACACCCGGCCCCTGGAACTCGGCGCCGACATCGTGATGCACTCGGCCACCAAGATCCTCAACGGCCATTCCGACGTGGTGGCGGGCGTGCTGGCGGGCGCGCGGGCCGACGCGTTCTGGGAGCGGATCCGGGGGATCCGCGCCGGCAGCGGCGGCATCCTCGGGCCCTTCGAGGCCTACCTGCTGATGCGCTCGCTCCGGACCCTGCATCTCCGGGCAGCCGCGCAGGCGGCGGGCGCCCTGCGCCTCGCCGGGCGCCTGAGCGGACACCCCCACGTGACCCGCGTCCTCTACCCGGGTCTCCCGGACGATCCCGGCCACGCGGTCGCCTGCCGGCAGATGCGGGACGGGTTCGGCTTCATGCTGTCGATCCGGGTGGCCGGCGGCGAGGCCGGCGCCATCGCCACGGCGGCGCGGGTGCGGCTCTGGAAGCGGGCGACCTCGCTCGGCGGCGTCGAGAGTCTCATTGAGCACCGCGCCTCGGTGGAAGGCCCGGGCAGTCCCTGCCCGCCGGACCTGCTGCGCCTGTCCGCCGGCATCGAGGACACGGACGACCTGTACGGCGATCTCGATCAGGCCCTGCGCGGCGCCCACGCGGGGTGATCGTCGCGGGCGCTTGGTGCCGAACGGGTTCCTGGCGCGTTGTGCCGGCAGTTCCGGCGGCGCGAACCGCCACAGATCGCGAGTCTGACGACATGACGACCCGTTTCCGCACGATGGTCCCCGGCACCTTCGCGCTGCTCACCCTGGCGCTCGCGTCGGCCTCCGCCCGGGCCGACGCGGTGCCCGATCTCGACGTCGAGCGCACCTGCCAGTCGGCCCAGGTCACGAACACGACCATCAGCGACAAGGCGAATTACGACGGCTGCATCCGCTCCGAGCGCGACGCCAAGAAGGAGGCCGAGCGGCACTGGAGCAGCTACACGCCCGCCGCCAAGCGCCAGTGCCAGAACCAGTTCAAGGCGGGCGGCTTCCCATCCTACGTCGAGATGGTGACCTGTCTGGAACTCGCCTCCGGCACCGTGCCGACGCAGAGCACCGAGGGCGGCCGCGCCGTCGGCGGGCCGGGCGCGCCGCAGGACGTCAAGGTGCAGCGGGAGGGCGGCGCCAATCTGACCAAGGAGCCGCCCGCGAGTCAGCGCACGGATCCGATCAAGGTGCTGGAGAACAAGTAAGCCGACCTCGACGCCGTCAGGCGCGCACGCTGCTGTAGGCCGTCGTCACGTAGGGGAAGTCGAGCGTCGCTCGGCCGGCGAGTTCGGGCGTGTCGGCGATGAGGGCCCGCACCGCTGCGGCGACGCGGGCGCGCTCGGCGCTGGGAAGCGCCGCGATGAAGCTGACCGAGAGCGTGCGATCGAGGATCACGGCCTCGGGGGTGCCGCTGTGCGCGTGCCGCCAGCACCGCTCGCGCAGCGGCCCGAAATCCGGCGCGGGAAACGGGGCCCGCCACGCGCCGGTGCGGTAGCGCGGCGCGCCGCCCTCGTGCGGATCGGTGATCCGCGACAGGGCGGCGACCCAGGGCACGGTCTCGTCGCGCACGTTCCAGATCAGCCCGAGCCGGCCGCCGGGACGCAGCACCCGGGCGATCTCGGTGAGCGCGGCGGCCGTGGCGAACCAGTGGAAGGACTGGGCGCAGACCACCGCGTCGAGGCTCGCCGCGTCCAGCGGGATCGCCTCCGCGGTCCCGGCGAGGGCCTCGACCTCCGGATGTGCGCCCGCGATCCGCGCGCGCATGGCGTCGACGGGCTCCACCGCGACGACGGAGGCTCCGGTCGCGCGCAGGGTGGGCAGGAACTTGCCGGTGCCCGAGCCCAGGTCGAGCACCCGCCGCCCCGGCCCGAGACCGAGATCCGCCGCGAGCCAGCCGGTCACGGCCGCCGGATAATCGGGGCGGCCCGTCACGTAGGTGTCCGCCTCGGCACCGTAGCCCTGCGCGGCGGCGCGGTGAATCGCCGATCCCCTCTCGTCCGACATGCCAGCACAGCTCCCGACGGTGCGCGACGCGGCGCGCCAGCGTGCTATGGGCCGAGTCGCCCCCCGCGCACCAGACCCTTCTCCCGCCGGCCCCGTGAACGCCCTCGCCATCATCGCCCCGATCTTCGGGATCGTCCTGATCGGCTGGGCGGCCGCCCTCGCGGGGCTCCTCTCCGACAAGGTCAGCGACGGGCTGTCGGAATACGTCTTCGCCGTCGCGGTCCCGGCGCTGATCATCGCCACGCTGACCAAGCCCGGGATGAGCGGGACCGTCGCGTGGTCCTACTGGGTCGCGTATTTCGGCGGCGCGGCGATCTCGTGGTTCGTCGGCACGCTGATCGCCCGGCGGCGCGCCGGGATCGAGCGGCGCGGCGCGATCCTCCACGGCTTCGCGGCGAGCCAGTCGAACACGGTGTTCGTGGGCGTCCCGATGATCCTCCAGGCCTACGGCGAGGAGGGTGCCTTCCCGCTGTTCATGCTGCTCGCCGTCCACCTGCCGCTCATGATGGGCAGCGCCACCTTCCTGATCGAGTCCGATTCCGGCCTGCCGGTCCTGGCGCGGATCCGCGGTCTCGCCCTGGTGCTCCTGCGCAACCCGATCTTCGTGGCGCTGCTGATCGGCATGGCCATGAAGGCCCTCGGCCTCGCGCCGGCCGGCATCGCCCGGTCGCTGATCGACGCCTTCGCGGGCACCGCCTCCACCTGCGCGCTGGTGGCGCTCGGCGCCGGCCTGAAGCGCTACCGGGTACTGTTCGACCTCAAGGGTGCCCTGGTGATCGCGCTCCTGAAGAATCTCCTCCACCCGCTCGCGGTCTGGGTCCTGGCCTTCCACGTCTTCGCCATGCCGGCCGCCTACGCGGGCGTCGCCACCCTGTTTGCCGCCATGCCGGTGGGGATCAACGCCTACCTGCTGGCGGCGCGCTACCGGACCGAGACCGGCATGGTCGCGGCCTCGGTCCTGGTCTCGACCCTCCTGGCGCCGCTCACCACGCTGGCCTGGCTCACGCTCCTCGGCCGGGCGTGACGGCAACGCCCCGGCGTCACCGCGCGCGTTGGACCGGGCGCCGCGCGGGTCTAGGGTAGGCCCAAGCGCGCGGGCCGCGAGGACCCGCGCTTCCCTGCAGGCGAGGAATTTCGATGAACGCTCCGATGCGCCCTCCGGGCAGCGCCTCACCGTCGGCCCCGGCCTCGGCCCGCTTCGTCTGGGACGATCCCTTCCTGCTGGAGGATCAGCTCACCGAGGACGAGCGGGCGATCCGCGACGTCGCCCAGAGCTTCGCGCAGGAGCAGCTTCTCCCGGGGATCGTCGAGGCCTACGCCACCGAGAAGACCGATCCCGGCCTGTTCCGGAAGATGGGCGAACTCGGTCTCCTCGGCGTGACCCTCCCCGAGGAGTACGGCTGCGCGGGCGCCTCCTACGTGGCCTACGGGCTGGTGGCGCGGGCGGTCGAGGCGGTGGATTCCGGCTACCGCTCGATGATGAGCGTGCAGTCCTCCCTCGTCATGTACCCGATCCACGCCTACGGCTCGGAGGAGCAGCGGCAGAAGTTCCTGCCGAAGCTCGCCTCGGGCGAGTGGATCGGCTGCTTCGGCCTGACCGAGCCCGATGCCGGCTCGGACCCGGCCGGGATGAAGACCAAGGCCGAGAAGATCGACGGCGGCTACCGGATCTCCGGCGCCAAGATGTGGATCTCGAACGCGCCCTTCGCGGACGTGTTCGTGGTCTGGGCGAAGTCCGACGCGCACGAGGGCGCAATCCGCGGCTTCGTCCTCGAGAAGGGCATGAAGGGCCTGTCCGCACCGACGCTCAAGGGCAAGCTGTCCCTGCGCGCCTCGACCACCGGCGAGATCGTCATGGAGGGCGTCGAGGTCGGCGAGGACGCGCTCTTGCCGAACGTCTCGGGGCTCAAGGGGCCGTTCGGCTGCCTCAACCGGGCGCGCTACGGCATCTCGTGGGGCGCGATGGGCGCCGCCGAGGATTGCTGGCACCGCGCCCGCAGCTACACCTTGGAGCGCAAGCAGTTCGGCCGGCCCCTGGCGCAGACGCAGCTCGTCCAGAAGAAGCTCGCCGACATGCAGACCGAGATCGCGCTGGGCCTCCAGGCCTCGCTCCGGGTCGGGCGGCTGATGGACGAGGGCCGGATGGCCCCGGAGATGATCTCGCTGGTCAAGCGCAACAATTGCGGCAAGGCGCTGGACATCGCCCGCACCGCCCGGGACATGCACGGCGGCAACGGCATCATGGGCGAGTACCACGTGATGCGCCACGCCCAGAACCTCGAGACGGTGAACACCTACGAGGGCACCCACGACGTCCACGCCCTGATCCTGGGCCGGGCGCAGACGGGGCTGCAGGCGTTCTTCTGAGATCCAGGAACGCGCCTCCCACCCGCACCCACATCCTGAGGTGCGGGCGGGATATCACCGCAGCGCTGGGGTGGGCTTACTCCCCGCCCTCGTCGCCGGCGAGCGACCATTCGAGCACCCGGGCCAAGTGATCGTAGGCGCCGTACTTGCTGGCATATTGCGGGTAGGGCCGCGCCGTGTAGGCCGCCTCGCCGGTCATGAACCGGGCCACCAGCCCCTTGAGCCGCGCGGCGTGCTCGGCCACGATCGCCTCCACGCCGCGCTCCTCGCCCCGGGGCGGCTTCACCGGGATCGGGACGAAGGGCTTCCGCCCGCCCGAGGCGTGGACGTAGAGCAGGTCCGGCGTCGTCTTCGCGGCCGGGAGGTCCGCGAAGGCGCCGTGCATCAGCATCGCCGCCTCCAGGGTGAGCTGCGGCGAGAACCCGGTGAAGATCATCTTCGCCGAGGGCGGCGTCCCGGTCTTGTAGTCGACGATGCAGGCGGTGCCGTCCGGCCGCAGCTCGATCCGGTCGGCCCGGGCGCGCAGCGTGAAGGTCTCGCGCCCCATCGGGATCACCCAGCGCCCGGAGACCTCCGGGTAGACCCGGGTCAGGCCGGGCCGGCGCTGCGCCTCCCAATCGAGATAGGCCGAGGCCATGCGCTCGTAGCGCGGCCACCACTCGGCGTAGAGGTTCGGGTACTCCGCCTCGATCTCGCCGAAGGCGTTCACCGCGAGGTTAAGCAGACGCTCCGCCGCGTCCGGCGGCAGGTCCGCCGGGTGGCGTGCGGCGAACTCCGCGAAGACGTCGTGCACCAGGGAGCCGCGGGTGGCGACGCCCGGCGCCGCCGCCAGGGGATCGAGGGGATCGAGCCCGAGAACGTGGCGGGCGAAGATGCTGTAGGGATCGCGCACCAGCGTCTCGATCTCGGTGACGCTGAGCGAGCGCGGGAACAGGGCCGGGTCCGGCTTCGGCGCGGGGCGCTTCAGCCGCGGCTCCGGCGGCGCCGCGTCGAGCCGCGCGGCGAGGCCCGTGAGCCGGCGCCCCGCGCGCAGGACGGCGTCCCAGCGGGCATCGCCCGAGAGGGCGCGCAGGCGCTGGATCAGGCGCGACGGCACGGTCGGCGCGCCCTCGCGCTTCAGCGCCCGGGTGATCACCGCGTCGCGGCAGCCGAGCGCCTGCACGAAGTCGTGGGCCATCTGACCGATCCGCCGCTCGGGCGGGTTGAGGCCGACCCGCTCGCGCATCGGCCGGTTGAGGAACGAGTCGGTCAGCGTGCGCACCGGCCAGACGCCCTCGTCCAGCCCGCCGAGCACCACGCGGTCCACCGAGAGCAGGCGCGCCTCCAGCAGCCCGAGGATGCGCAGGCGCGGATGCGGCGCCTCGCCCGAGCAAGCGACCTTGCGCTCCCGGGCCAGCGACGTGAAGAAGGTGGCGTAATCGTCGAACCGCCCCGGCATCAGGCCGGGTTCGGCCATTTCCAGGTCGTCGAACAGCGCGTCGAGGCAGGACAGAGATCCGTCCGTCTCCGCCGGGGAAGCGTCCTCCGGTCCGGCGATCAGGCGGTCGCACGCCTCCCGGTGCCCCGTGGCGGTGGTGACGAGGTCGCAATCCCCGGCCCCGTCCGGGCCCGGGAAATCCCGGAACACCAGATCCAGCCGGTCCAGCAGGTCCGCCGCCAGCTCCCAGTCGACGTCCTTCAGGCGGCGCTTGGCCCGGGGCCGGTGCTCGGGCGGTCCGGCGCGCTCGGCGGCGAGGGCCTTGCGCAGGCCGTCGAAGCCCGGGGCCGGGACCGGGCCGCGCAGCAACCCGATCTCCAGGGCCGCGGCGCCCCGGACCACGTCGGGGCGCGGCAGCCCGAGATGGACCATCGGATGGGAGAGCAGTGCGATCAGCCGGGCGGGGATCGCGTCGGCCTGATCGCGCGCGAGGTCGGCGGCGAGTTCCGCCGCGAGCCGGGCGAGCCGCCCGGCGGCGCTTCCGGCGAGGGACAATCCGGCGGAATCCTCCGCCACGATGCCCCAGCGCAGCAGTTCGACGGCGACCCGGCCGGCGAGCCCGCGGTCGGGCGTGATGAGGGCCGCGGTGGCGCCGGGGGTCTGGAGGGTCTCGCGCAGCGCCAGCGCCGCGACCAGCGCCTCCTCGCGCTCGTCGGCCGCCTCAGCGAGCGCGAGCCCGTCGAGGCCCAGGCGGGCGACGGTGTCGCGCTCGGCCGGGTCGAGGGCGGCCCACGCATCGGTGGTGTCGGCCGGACGGAGAGCCTGCGACAGGAGCGCGGCCCGCGCCGCCTGGCCGGCATCGGGCTCGCCGAGGGCGACGACCTCCGCGCGGCCGATGTTGAGGTTCTCCGGCCCGAGCAGCCGGTGCAGCACCGCCTGCGGGTGGCCGTGCGCGATCACGCGGGAGAAGCCCTCGCCGGTGTCGATGCCGTCCCATCCGGCCGCGTCGAGGTCGAGATCGAGCCCGGGCAGGACCACGGCGCCGTGGGGCAGCTTGGCCACGGCGGCGATGAGCCGGGCCGTGGCCGGCACGGAGCCCAGCGACCCGGCGACGATCACCGGGTCCTGGGTCGCGCTGCGCGACAGGCGCCGCTCCTCAGCGAGGACGAGCCCGCGGGCGCGGGCGACCGGATCGGCGAGTCCCCGCTCGGCCAGGAGCTTCGGCCAGTTCTCGGCGGCGATCTTCACGAAGTCGAGGGTCAGGCCGAAATAGCGGGAATACTCGGCCTCGACGGCCGCGCCGATCTCCGACCAGGGCAGGCCCTCGACGGTGAGCGCGTCCATCAGGCGCTCGAGATCGCCGGCGAGCCCGACGGCGTCGGCGGGGGAGGACGGCACGAGGAACGGCACCTCGGCATCCAGCGGCAGCAGCGTCCGGTCGACGGTCTTGGCCCAGGCCTGGACGAGGCGGGCCAGGATCAGACGACGCTCCAGCGGCGGCATCGGGATGCTCAGGGGGTCGGCGTTCTCCTCCAGCAGCGGCTCGGCGGCGAGGTCGAGCTCGGCCTCGTCGGCCTCGCCGAGGGGTATCATCCGCGGGAGCAGCGTCGCCCGGCCTGGCGCGTCCCGGCCGACCCTCTCGGCCAGGATCGCGCCGAGGGCCCGGGCCGCGCGGCGGGTCGGCAGGTAGATCGTGACCGCGGCGAGGGCCAGCGGATCGCCCGCCACCGGACCGACGAGGCGGCCGGAGAGCAGCGCCTCGGCGAGCGTCGGCAGGAACGGAACGCCGCGGGAGATGGTGAAGACGGCCTGTCGGGCGGGCATGGGGGCTTCTACGCCCCCGCCGGGCCCGCGGACAGGGGGCGATGGGCCGCTGGGGAAACGATCGCGCGGCTCCCCCCACCCCCGCGAAGGTCAGGGATCCGGGCGCGTTCCGCCGCGGACCTCAGCCCTTCGCCCTCGCGGCGGCGCCGTAGCCGGCGCGGCGGCCGAACACGACGCCGGAGGTCAGCCCCGAACCGCCGGGATAGCCGTTGAAGAAGACGCCGCCGACCATCTCGCCGCAGGCGTAGAGGCCGGGAATCGCGCCGCCGTCCGCGCGCTCCACGCCGCCGTCGTCGCCGACCTCGACGCCGCCGTAGGTGAAGGTGATGCCGCCCGTGACCGGGTAGGCCTTGAACGGCCCGGTCTCGATCTTCTGCGCCCAGTTCGACTTCGGCAGGGCGAGCCCCCGTGTGCCGCGCCCGTCCTTCACGGTCGGATCGAACGGCACGCTCTCGTCCACGGCGGCGTTGAACGCCGCGATGGTCCGCCGCGCCGCCGCCCGGTCGATGCCCTCGAGCCGCTCGAGGAGCCCGTCCAGCGTGTCGGCCTCGACGTAGTGCGCGTCGTGGAACCGGTACTCGCTGTAGAGCAGGTGATCGACCTTGGCGTCGAAGATCTGCCACGCCACGTGCCCGGGCTGCTCCATGATCGAGCGGCCGAACTGGGCGTAGGTGTAGTTGCGGAAATTCTTGCCCTCGTCGACGAAGCGCTCGCCGTTCGCGTTCAGCATCAGACCCAGGAAGTAGCAGATCTTCCGGTAGTGCTTGCGCTCGCCGTGCGGCAGGTCGAGGTTGCCGTAATCGGGGGTGTGCAGGTCCATCGGCGTGGCGTGGCAGCCGCCGTAGAAGCCGTGGGCCTTCGCGCCGAGGTCCAGGGCCATCTGGAGCCCGTCGCCCTGGTTGTGGGGCGTGCCGCGCACCCGCGCCCTGTCCCAGCCCGCGCCGATGAAGCGCGTGCGGAGGGCGGCGTTCGACTCGAAGCCGCCGCAGGCCAGCACCACGGACGCCGCCCGGACCGGCCCCTGCGGCGTCTCCACGCCGACGACGCGCCCGTCCTCCACGATCAGACCCCGGGCCGGGCAGCCGTAGCGGATCTCGCCGCCGGCCCTCGTGAAGGCCTCCAGCTCGGCCCGTGCGAGCCCGAAGCCCTCGTCGTGCGTGGCGAGCGTCAGGCCGCCCCAGAACACGAAGCGCCCGTCCTTCTCGAAGGATTGGCGGGAATAGATCGGCTCGAACTTCACCCCCTGCGTGGCGAGCCAGCGCAGAGCCGCGCCGCTCTCGTCGATCAGGATGCGCTGCTCGCGCGAGAGCGGCCGCCCGTCGTTGAAGCCGAGCAGGTCCTCCTCGAACTTCTGCGCCGTGTAGGCGCCGAAATCGGTCCGCGGCAGGCGCGGATCCTCGGGATCGACCAGCAGCGGAATCAGGTCGTCGTTGCCCGCGTAGACGAAGCGCATGGCGCCGGCCGTGTAGGCGGTGTTGCCGCCGGCGAGGTCCCGCTCGGCCTTCTCGATCATCAGCACCGAGGCGCCGCGCTCCAGAGCGGCGAGACCGGCGCTCATGGCGGCGTTGCCCGACCCGACCACGACCACATCCCACCGCGCATCGTCCGGACGCTGCATCCCTGCCTCCTCTCACCGGCCTCTCTAGTCTCATTGTATACGACTGCATGCAATTGGCGGCAAGCGTTTCGGCCCCCTCGGTTTCGCGCTATGGCCGAGCGAGGAGAGCCGGACATGAAGGCCAGCGAAGCGGAGCGCTCCAGCGGCGCCGGCGCCTATGAGCGGCTGCTGCGGGCGATCGAGGAGGGCGAACTCGCGCCCGGCAGCCGCCTGCGCGAGGCCGAACTCGCCGAGCGGTTCCAGATCAGCCGCACGCCGGTGCGGGAAGCCCTCGGCCGGCTGGAGGCGCAGGGACTCGTCGCCCACGAGCCGCATCGCGGCGCCAGCGTGGCGCAGCTCGACTACGGCCAGGTGAGCGAGCTCTACGACCTGCGCGAGGTGCTGGAGGGGACGGCCGCGCGCCTCGCGGCGATCCACGCCAGCGCGGTCGAGACCGAGATCCTGGAGGAGATGGTCGCCCGGGACCGGACGCTGCTCGGGGACGCGCCCGCGCTGGCCCGGACCAACCGGCTGTTCCACCGGCAGATCCACGGGGCGGCGCGCAACCGCTTCCTGCAGAGCACGCTGGAGACGATGCGGCTGTCGCTGGTGCTGCTGCCGGGCGCCACAACCCTGGCGGCCCCGGATCGCGCCGCGGAGTCGCTCGCCGAGCACGCCGCCATCGTGGCGGCGATCCGGGTCCACGACGGGGATGCCGCCGAGGCCGCCGCCCGGGCCCATATCCGCGCCGCCTTCAAGGCGCGGATCCGGATCTGGCAGGAGAGCTGAGCGGCCCCGGCCCTCAGGCGTGAGCGGGCACGCGCTCCAGTCCCGCCCGGCCCCGGAACAGGGCGAGCGTCGCGACGATGCCGCAGGCGGCCGCCGCCATCAGCCAGTAGCTCGGCGCCGCCCGGTCGCCGGTCTTCTCGATCAGGAAGGTCGAGACCATCGGCGTGGCCGTGCCGAACAGCGCGGTGGCGAGGCTGTAGGCCAGCGAGAAGCCGCTCGCGCGGACGTGCGGCGGCACCACCTCGGAGAGGGAGACCACCATCGCGCCGTTGTAGACGCCGAAGAAGAACGAGAACCACAGCTCGACGGCGAGCATCTTGCCGAAGGTCGGGTCGGCCACGAGCCAGTGCAGGGCCGGGTAGGTCGTCAGCAGCGACAGGGTCGAGATCGTCAGCAGCACCGGCTTCCGGCCGACGGCGTCCGACAGGGCCCCGCCCACGGGCAGCCAGATGAAGTTCGTGATCGCCACGAACAGCGTGACGATCAGGCTGTCGGTCTCGGTGAGCTTGAGGACGTTCCTGCCGAAGGTCGGGGTGTAGACGGTGATCATGTAGAAGGTCACCGTCGTCATCGTGGTCAGCATCATGCCGAGCAGGACGATCCGCCAGTTGGCCGCCACCGTGGTCAGGATCTCGCGGGTGCTCGGATGGTGGGTCCGCTTGGCGAAGTCCTGCGTCTCCTGGAGCGAGCGCCGGATGAAGAAGATGAACGGCACGATCAGGCAGCCGATCAGGAACGGGATGCGCCAGCCGAAATCGCCGATCTGCTGCTTGGTCAGGAAGGCGTTCAGCCCGTAGCCGATCAGGGCGGCGAACATGATCGCCACCTGCTGGCTCGCCGACTGGAACGACGTGTAGAAGCCGCGCCGACCGGGCGTGGCGATCTCGAACAGGTAGATCGAGACGCCGCCGATCTCGACGCCCGCCGAGAAGCCCTGCAGCAGGCGCCCGGCGAGGACGATCAGCGGGGCCGCGACGCCGATCGTGTCGTAGCTCGGGCAGAAGGCGATGAGCACCGTGCCGCTCGCCATGATGGCGAGCGTGATGATCAGGCCCTTCCGGCGACCGATCCGGTCGATATAGGCGCCCAGCACGATCGCCCCGAGCGGCCGCATCAGCGCCCCGAGCCAGAACGTGCCGAAGGTCAGGAGCAGCTCGGTGGTCTCGTTGCCCGAGGGGAAGAACGCCCGCGCGATGTAGGTGGCGTAGAACCCGAACAGAAAGAAGTCGAACATCTCCAGGAAGTTGCCGCTCGTCGAGCGGAGGATCGCGCCGATCCTCGACTGGAGCGTGGCCCCGACGGCCCCGGGATCACCGGCCATGACGACGTCCTTTCCGGGTGCCCATCAGGCACCGATCCACTTCATGGCGACGATCGTGCCGGTCACGGTCAGCGCGCCGCCGATGCGGGTGGCGATCTGCGCGAAGGGCATCAGCGCCATGCGGTTCGCCGCCGTGAGGATCGCCACGTCGCCGGTGCCGCCCTGGCCGCTGTGGCAGGCGTTCACGATGGCGGTCTCGATCGGGTACATCCCGAGCCAGCGGCCGACGAAGAAGCCGACGGCCATCAGCGTCACGACGGTCGACACGATCGTGATCAGATTGACCAGGGTGAAGGCGGCCATCAGCTCGTGCCAGGGGGTGAGCGCCACGCCGATGGCGAAGAGCAGCGGGTAGGTCATCGAGACCTGCACGAACTTGTAGACGACGAAGCCGCCGGCCTGGAGGTGGGGCGACACCGCGCTGGCGAGCTTCGCCAGGACGGCGAGGAACAGCATCGCCACCGGCGCCGGCAGGCCGACGAGGTGATGGGCCATGACACCGAGCAGGTAGAGGGTGATCGCCGTGAGCCCGGCCGCGCCGATCGTCGCGGGGTCGATCTGGCCCTTGGCGGCCTCGGCCCTGGCCTGGGCGTCGCTCGACTTGATGCCGTCGGAATCGGGCTGGAGACGGCCCTCGCCGGTGAGGTGCGGGTAGCGCTTGCCGACGGAGTTCAGGGCTCCCGACAGGATGATCGCGGTCAGGGAGCCCAGCATCACCGGCGGCAGCACCTGGGCGAAGACCACGCCCTGCTGCAGGCCGAGGATCGCCGCGTAGCCGATGGAGAGCGGAATCGCTCCCTCCCCGACGCCGCCGGCCATGATCGGCACGACGATGAAGAAGAACGTCTTGTAGGGGCCGAGGCCGAGCAGTGTGCCGACCAGCGTGCCGACCAGGGCCGCCGCCACCGAGCCGAGGGCGAGCGGCGCGAAGATCTTGAGGAAGCCCTTGATCAGGACCTCGCGGTCCATGCCGAGGATCGAGCCGACGATGATCGTGGCGATGTAGATGTAGAGGAAGTTGGTGAACTTGGTGAAATCGGTGATCGCCTTCACCATCTGCGGCGGCACCAGCGCGTAGTAGACCAGCGCCGACGGGATGAAGGTCGCGAAGATCGCGCCGGCACCGATGTTCTTCAGGATGGGGATCCGCTTGCCGATCTCCGCGCAGGTGAAGCCGCCCATCACCAGCACGGCGATCATGGTCGGCCCGTCGGGCTTGATCTCGCCCTCCTGAACCAGGACGGTGAGGAGGATCGCCAGAATGACGAAGATCGGGAGCGGTATGATGCCGATCTTGAAGTCGATCAGGCGCCACCAGACGTCCGGCCAGAACCGGGCCGCGCGCCCGTTCTCCACCCGCCCCTCTGCCGGCGAGGGGATCGGGCTCGGTGATGCGGTGCTGGTCATGGCGTCCCCCCGGATCTCTGACCGCTTGCGGGCCGTTTCGCCGCGCCCTCGCGACCGCGGCCTGAACCGCGATTCGTCGAGTCCCGCACGATTGGCGGCGGATTGAGTGATCTCCGGCGTAGCAGCGCGGATAAGGGGCGGCAACGCGATCCAGGGAACAAAGGACGCGACCTGTCCCGTCGGCCGGGATTAAGACCCCGGCTCCGTCGTGGTCACCGGGCACGGAGATGGCCCGGTGTCGCCCGGGCCATGACGGCGTCGACCGGGCCATGACGGCATCGCGCGGGGACAGGCGACGGGACCGAGGCCCCGCCGCCGGGATCGTCGATCAGAAGTCGCGCTGGACGCGGAAGCGGACCTGCGAGACCGAGTCCTGCGTCACGGTGCGCGGGACGAAGGTGCCGTTGTTGATGCCGGCGACGTTGGCGTAGGCGGTGGGGCTCTTGTCGGAGTCGATGGCGCGTCCGTGCTTCACGCCGATCTGGGTGTAGAAGGCCTCGACGCCGATATCGAGATCGCGCACGGGCGACCAGATGATGCTGCCGCCGGCGACGAACTGGTAGGTGTCGCGCAGAGCTTGGCTCAACTGGTAGAAGCGCGTTCCGGGCGCGCCGACCGCGTTGGAGCCGAAATTGGCGGCGCCGTTGAAGTTCAGGACGTTGTAGAGCGCGCCCTGGGCGAGGCGGGCATTGCGGGAGAAATCCTGCTCTCCGTAGGAGCCGAAGACCGCCGAGCGCCATTCCGGCGTCCAGTAATGCAGGAACGACGCGACCGCCGAGAAGGATTGCGATGTCTGCAGCTGGCCGGTGAACGGGTTGACCGTCGCGTCCGAGAAGCTCTGGTAGATCTTCTGGCCATGGAAGCCGTTGTTGAGCTGCGTGTAGCAGCCGGTGAAGGCGCAGTACCCCGTGTACATCTGCGCCCCGTCGGCGTAGGCGCCCTGGAGATAGAGGGCATCCCCCAGCGCGACGAAGGGTGCGTTGATCTTCAGGCCGCCCTGCACGGCCCAGCCCTCGACGCTCTTGGTGTGCGCGACGCTGACATTGGCGCCCGGCGCGGGCGTCGCCGCGATGTTGCCCACGTTCAGCTCGTGCACCGCGGCGGAGAGCTGCGCCGAGCCCCAACCCTGATCGACGCGCAGGACGCCGACGACGTCGGGCAACCGCTCGCGCTGGACGCTGTCGATGCTGCTGACCCCGATCGGGGCACCTCCGAAGTAGCCGACGAAGACCGGGCTCGCCGGCGACGCGGTGCCGGCCGGCGCGTAGATCGGGCTGCGCCGGAAGACCGGGTCCTCGACCGACAGCGTCGCCGACAGGCCGTAGCCGGCCGTCACCGTGTAGGCGAGAAGGTTGGTGGAGGAGACATCCGAGCCGGAGGTCGCGCCGTAGATCTCGAAGTCGTGGGCGTAGAAGTCGAAGAACGACGACGCGCGACCGGCCGTGAGGCCGGCGAACTGGATGAACGCCTTGTCCACGTTCATGAATTGCTGCGCGTGCCCGGCCTCGTCGACGCCCGTGGCGTCGTAGGCCTGCCCGATGCGGGCCTGGGTCCCCGAGCGCGCGTACCCGGTGCGGGACCCGGCATCGAGGCGAACGAAGGCGCGCAGCGTGCCGTAGGCGGTCTGCGTGCGGGCATCGAGATTGATGCGCAGACGGCCCTGATAGCCCGCACTGTCACCGGCGTTCGTTCCGGCCTGCCGCGTCGACGCCGTCATGTATCCGCCCTCGAACCGGGCACGGCCGGAGATGCGAAGGCAGGTATCGGTGCCGGGAATGTAGAAGAAGCCTGCGCCGTACGCGCCGCAGACGCGGACGTACTCGACCGGAACACCCTTCCTGATCGGCAAGTCGGCGGCGTGTGCAGCGCCCACGGCCGCGAACGCGGCAGCAGACCCCAACAGCGATGATCTCAATAACGGCATCGACGTCTCCGGATTTTGAAGCTCAAATCTCGCAAACGGATGAGCAAGACCGGAAATTCCAAGTATAATCTGTGATTATCTCACGGACTTCTGGGTCGTTCTAGCTTGCTACGACGGTTCTGTGGCCCATTTGCCGGGATACACTGTGCATCGGCCGTCGTGCGCGCAACAAAGATTCGATCTTTTCTCCGATCTTCCAAGATAATGTTGTACGATCGCAACAAAACGCGCCAAAATAATACAAGAAAGATCGATCATTACTGATTTTATTAGCCGACCCGAAGATTAAAGGCGCAGGTCAGATAGTGTTATTTCAAGCTCTCTCGCGCGATCCCCACCAATCGACGGGCGCCGGTCCGGAAGGCGGGTCAGGGCTGTCGCGCGGGCCGCATCCGGCCAGTGAGTCATCGCGGCCGCGGTCGAAACCGGCTCGGCGTCCCGCAGCGGACCTGCGGCCGCCGGCAATCGATTCGAAGCGCGTGCCGCGCTTGTCCGGCTCGTCGGCCTGAAGACCGGATTGTCCGTCGGATGGCGTGCGCCGCACGACGCGGCGGCACCGTTCCGGCTGGATAGAAGCGGAGCACGCTCGGACAGTGGAGCCGGGCAAACGAGGCCGCGCAGCGTCAGCTGCCCGCGCGCGGCGCGGAGCAGCGCCGGCGCTCCTCACCGGCAGGTCATCGACCGGGGCACGCGCAGCGAGTCGCCCGGCGGGGCGCCGGACCGTGCCCGCCCGGGAACGGAGGTTCCGTCAGCGGACCCGCGCCCGGTCACCGCTCCGCGCGACGCCACGACGGCGCGGCGGCGGTCGCGCCGGATCGCGTCGGCGACCTCGTCCGCGAGCAGACTGCCTCACGGGCCGGGGGCGGCCCGACACAACGAAAAAGGCCCGGCCGAAGCCGAGCCTTGAGGTTTCTGAAGCACGGGGACCGGCGCGGAGGCCGAAGCCCCGGCGCCGGTGGAGTGGCTTAGAAGTCGCGCTGGACGCGGAAGCGGAAGGTGGAGACGCTGTCCGCCGTAGTGGTCCGCGGCACGAAGGTGCCGTTGTTGATGCCGGCGACGTTCGCGTAGGCCGTCGGGGTCTTGTCGCGGTCGATCACGCGGCCGTTCTTGACGCCGATCTGGGTGTAGAAGCCCTCGACACCGATATCGAGATCCTTCACCGGCGACCAGATGATGCTGCCGCCCGCCACGAACTGGTAGGTGTCGCGCAGCGCCTCGCTGAGCTGGAAGAACCGGGTGCCCGGCACGCCGACGGCGTTCACGCCGAAGGAGTTACCGGTCGGGTTGGCGAGCGCGAAGGCCGCGCCCTGGGCGAGACGGGCACCGCTGCTGTAGCTCATCTCACCGTACGACCCGAAGAAGGCCGAGCGCCACTCCGGCGTCCAGTAGTGGAGGTACGAGGCCGTCGCGGTGAAGCTCGTCGACTGCTCCAGTCGGCCCGAGAACGGGTTGATCGTCGCGTCGTTCATGTACTGCGCGAACTTCTGGCCCTGGATGGTGGCCGGGTTCTGCGAGTAGCAGCCGCTGAAGGCGCAGTAGCCGGTGTACATCTGGGCACCGGAGCCGTAGGCGCCCTGCAGGTAGAGGGCGTCGCCCGGCGCGATGAACGGCGTGTTGATCTTCAGGCCGCCCTGCACCGCCCAGCCGTACGAGTTGCTGGTGTGCGGGATGCTGATGTTCGAGCCGGTGCCGGTGCCGGCGCCGCTCTGCACGTTGCCGACATTCAGCTCGTGGACGGCCGCCGAGACCTGAGCCGAACCCCAGGCCTGGTCGAGGCGCAGGGCGCCGACGAAGTCGGGCAGGCGCGAGCGCTGGATCGCGTCGACGAAGCTGAACCGGGTCGGCACGCCGCCGGTGTAGCCGATGAACACTTCGGCGGGCGCGGCCGTCTGAGCGAAGTTCTGGATCGTCGCGTTAACGGTGGCGCCGGTCGGGTTGTTGGTCTGGGAGAAAATCGGGCTTCGGCGGAAGACCGGGTCTTCGACCGAGATCGTGGCGGACAGGCCGTTGCCGAGCGTGGCCGTGTAGGCGAGCAGGTTGGTCGAGGCGACGTCGGAGCCGAGCGTGGCGCCGGCGAACTCGAAGTCGTGGGCGTAGAAGTCGAAGAACGACGAGGCGCGACCGGCGGTCATGCCGGCGAACTGGATGAACGCCTTGTCGACGTTCACGAACTGCTGGGCGCGGCCGAACTGGTCGATACCGAGGCCCGGGAAGGCCTGGGCGATACGCTGCTGGGTGCCGGAGGTGCCGACGCCGGAGTAGCCGGTGCGGGAGCCGGCGTCGAGGCGGACGAAGGCGCGCAGCGTGCCGTAGGCGGTCTGGGTGCGGGCATCGAGGTTGATGCGCATCCGGCCCTGGTAGCCCGACGTGTCGCCGTTGGTGCCCTGACGCGAGTAGCTGGTCATGTACCCGCCCTCGAACCGGGCGCGGCCGGAGAGACGCAGGCAGGTGTCGGTGCCGGGAATGTAGAAGAAACCGGCGCCGTAGGCGCCGCAGACGCGGACGTACTCGATCGGGACCGCCTTCTTGACCGGCAGGTCGGCGGCATGAGCAGCACCCACCGCCGCGAACGCAGCAGCAGACCCGAGCAATGAGCTCTTCAAGAGCTTCATAGACATCTCCAAAGCTTCGAGACCCAATGATGCGGACGTGCCCGGTTATCCGGGTCTAGCCGCACGTTCTGTAGGTTTGGCCCGCGTCTTAAGTGGCAGGCTCCTGCGGGCTCTCGCTTGGCGATGCCCCCGTGCACGATCACCATGTGCGAACGGGTTTCTGCGAGCAACGAGGATTCGCGGCCGCCTCGGCAGTTCCAGCGCGATGTTGCGGCCTGGCAACATTCTCGGGGTGCTTTAGTCGGCAATGGTTCGCCGAATGTGCACGAATGCTGTCCTGAGCGGCTGACCTGCCGCTCCGACGGGCAGCGGCCCGCCCGGACCCGATCCGGGTCCGGGCGGGCTCTCGCCGTCTCAGGCGATTCGTTGGCGCGGCGGCACCGGAAAGCCGCCGCTCGTGGATGTGTCGGGCGGCGGCCTCACCATGGACCGACTCACATGGGCGGCGTCAGTCCATCCTTGCCGACGGCGACGCGCCGGGCGGTGATGCGCCCGTCATCCCCGCGCGCGGCGATCACGAAGACCTTGGCGCCGGGCGTCACGGCCGAGGCGCTGGCGGGCTCGAAGCTGACGACCGGCGCCTGCGGCGGCACCAGGATCTGCAGGGACTGGCCCTGGCCGTAATCGACCGTGAGGGTCCGCTCCGCTCCGCCGCCGCTCGCCTTCACCGTCCCGTTGGTCATCGCGCTCTTCACGCGCGGCGCGTCCGGCGCGGTCGAGCGCATGTCCGCCTTCACCGTCCCGTTGGTCATGGCGCTCTTCACCGGCGCGCCGCCCGCGGTGCGGTCGGGGATCATGTCCCAGTCGTAGTGTCCCTCGCCGGTGCCGCGCATCGCCTCGGGAAACAGCACCACCTCCAGGGCCACCGGCGGCTCGCCCTTCGTGGCGGTGCCGATGAAGACGCCGTCCTTGATCGCGTCGAGGCTCGACGGGACGACCCAGGAGACCTTCGCGTCGGGGGCGAGCGCCACGGTTTCCGACGCGCCGTCGATCGTCTTCAGCGTGAAGCCGCCGCCCGCGACCGCCTCGACGGTGCCGCGCAGGCGCTCGACCTTCGGCGCCGCCTGCGCAGCGGTGGTGACGGCCAGCAAGCCCATCAGGGCGAGCGTCGTGAGTTTTGCCATGGGTACTATCTCTTCTCGCTGCCGGGATCGTCGCGACCGGCGGGACGTGGGGCGGGATCGCGTGACGTCAGCCCTCGAGGGCCTGTGACATCGCACCCGGGTTCGCGCCCGCGCCCGGCCCGGTTACGCGTCCCCGGCCTCTCCCAGGCGACTCAGGAACGGCGCGGCCGCCGCCTCCGCGGCCGCCTCCACAGCGCGGTATCGGCGCACCACGTCGGCGCCCAGGGCGGAGAGGCGCGCGCCGCCGCCGGCCCGGCCGCCGGTCTGCGCCTCGACCACGGGCCGGCCGAAGCCGGTGTTCATCGCCTCCACCAGCAGCCACGCCCGGCGGTACGACATGCCGAGCGCGCGGCCCGCGCCCGCGATGGAGCCGTGCTCGGCGATCATCTCGAGAAGCCGCACCTTGCCGGGACCGAGGCGGTGCCCCGGTCCGAGATCGATGCGGATGCTGAGCCGGGGCGCCTCGCCCGCGGCCGGGGCGGGGCTCCGGAGCGGGCCGGGTGAGGCGCTCAGGCGGGGAGCGCCAGCAGCGCGAGGCCGGCCGCGGCGAGGCCGGCGCCGAGGGCCGGGGCGGCCCGCGTCGCTCCGATCCGCGACGCCGCGACGCCGACGCCGATCCCCGCGGCGTGCAGGAGCGCGGTGGCCGCGAGGAAACCGAGGCCGAAGGAGAGGCCGGAGGCGGTCTCCGGCATCTCGGCCCCGTGGGCGTAGCCGTGGAACACCGCGAAGACGCCGACCAGGGCGGCCAGCAGGGCGACCGGCGCGCGGAGGCCGACGACGGAGGCGAGACCGAACACGACGATGGACAGCGCGATCGCGATCTCGACATGCGGCAGCACCACGCCGGCCAGGCCCAGGCCCGCCCCCACGCTCATCAGCGCCAGGAACGACAGGGGCAGCGCCCAGAGCGCCCGCCCGCCGCGCAGGCTGGCGAGGAGGCCGACCGCGACCATCGCGAGCACGTGGTCGGCGCCCAGAAGCGGATGGAGGAAGCCCGCCTCCGCGCCCGTCGCGGCGCCGTGGCCCGGATGGGCGAGCGCCGCCTGGGGCAGCAGGATGAGTGCCGCCGGCAGGAGCGCCAGGGATGCGGCGGGTCGGGAGGAGAGCAGGCGCTTCATCGAGGATCCTTCGCTGGACCCGCGAAGATGTAGCGCCCTTCCGCCGCCGCTGCGAGGGGCCGGCGAACGATGATGCGGCCGCGCGGCCGCGCGGCGGCGCCGCGAGCCGGGGCCTCAGAGCGACATCGCCTCGTGGACCGCGGATGGGGCGAACGGCTCCGAGAAGGCGGCCCCGACGCCGTGGGTGAAGTGGCGCATCACCGTGGCGGTCTTTCGCCCGACGCGGATCATCGCTCCGATCTCCAGCTCGTGGTCGACGAGCAGGGCGACGCCGGAGGCCGAGACATTGAGGACGTGGCCCTGGAAGGCCTCGCCCGTCGCGGTCGTGACCTGGACGATCTTCTGCCTCGGTACGATTCGCCGGTGAGCCCGGACCGGCTCGGGCTGCAGATCCTGGGCGCGCGCCAGCGTCACGAACTGCCGGGCGAGATCGGTGAGGATCGCGCGCCCGCCCCGGACACAGACGATGAATTCCTGGCCGGCCACGCGGGCGATGCGGGCCTCGAGTGTCCCGATATGGCGGATGCTGCAGGTGAGATCCTCACCCGGCGCCAGGAGCGAGGAGGATCGGAACCGGATGCCCTCGGTCGAGACGTCGGCGGTCACGGCGTAGAAATCGCGACGCCGCTGGTTCCAGCACAGAGCAGGCAACATGACGATGTGCCGCCGAACCATCGCACCCGTATCATCATGAAGAAGACATCGGTGACCTTCTGGGGCCCGAGATTTTTCCGGGCTGTTCAGACAAACCGTAAAATTGGCCTGATCCCAATCTCCGGCGGGCCGCGTTCCCGATGCCGGGCCGCACGGCGCGGAACCAACCTTTCCGTCCCACCTGGGCGATCGGCGCGGGTTGCGCGAACGCCGCGCTCCGAGGGCCGCCGACCGCGGCGGTGCGATCGCGCCACCAACTGAATACAAGATGCATCTTGACCCTATGGCACGGATGCTGCCTTGGGATTGTGCATGCCACACGGCCGCGCAACACTGCCGGTCGCCCCTGGAACGGACGCGGCCGATCCGCACCGCTCCTCCCGCCTCCATCCGGACCGGTCTCATGTTGCGTCTCGCCGCCTGTCTCCTCGCCGGGTTCGTCCTCGCCGGCCCCGCCGCCGCGCAGACCCTGCGCTACGGCATGATGGAGGATCCGGACGCCCTCGACCCGACGCTCGCCCGGACCTTCGCGAGCCGGATGGTGTTCGCGGCGCTCTGCGACAAGCTCGTGGATATCGGGCCCGATCTGAAGCCGGTGCCGCAGCTCGCCACCTCCTGGGAGCTGTCGCCCGACGAGAAGGCGCTGACCATGCACCTGCGCCCGGGTGTCCTGTTCCACGACGGCGAGAAGCTCGACGCCGCGGCGGCCAAGTTCTCGATCGAGCGGCACATGAAGATGCCGGGCTCGCAGCGCCGCTCGGAGATCGCGCCGATCGACTCGGTGGACGTCGTCGACGACCTGACCTTCCGGATCAACCTGAAGCAGCCGTTCGCGCCGTTGCTGGCGCAGTTCACCGACCGGGCCGGCATGATGGTCTCGCCCAAGGCCGCCGAACGGCTCGGCGACAAGTTCGCCACCGCGCCGGTCTGCGCCGGTCCGTACAAGTTCGTGGAGCGGGTGCCGCAGGACCGGATCGTGGTCGAGCGCTTCCCCGACTACTGGAACAAGGACGCGATCCACATCCAGCGGATCGAGTTCCGCCCGATCCCCGACGCCACCGTGCGGCTCACGAACCTGCGCGCCGGGCAGCTCGACCTGCTGGAGCGGCTCGCCCCGACGGACGTGGCGCAGGTGAAGCGCGACGCCAAGCTGAAGCTCGATTCGACCACCGAGCTCGGCTTCCAGGAGATCCTGTTCAACCCCAACAAGGCCGGCTCGCCGGTTTCCGACCCGAAGGTGCGCGCCGCCTTCGAGGCCGCCATCGACCGCAACGCCATCAATCAGGTGGTCTATAACGGCGAGTTCCTGGCCGGGAACCAGTGGGTCAACCCGAAGAACCCGAACTACGTCAGCGAGTACCCGATCCCCAAGCGAGACGTCGCCAAGGCGAAGGCCCTGCTCGCCGAAGCCGGCAAGCCGAACCCGCAGATCACCCTGACCGTCTACGCCAACAGCGAGTCGCCGCAGGTGGGCCAGGTGATCCAGGCCATGACCAAGGAGGCGGGCTTCGACGTGAAGATCCAGGCCGTGGACTTCACCACCGCGCTCGATGCCGCCGACAAGGGCAATTACGAGGCGCAGCTCTATTCCTGGAGCGGCCGCTCGGACCCGGACGGCAACACGTTCAGCTTCCTGGCCTGCAAGGCGGCGCTGAACTATCCCAAGTACTGCAGCCCCGAGGCCGACGCGGCGCTCCAGGCCGAGCGCGGCACCGTCGATCCGGCCAAGCGCAAGGCCGCCTGGAAGGCGCTCGCCGACCAAGTCCTGAAGGACCGGCCGGGCATCTACATCCTGCACCGCAAGCTGCTCTGGGCCTACAGCCAGAAGATCACGGGCTTCGTGCCCTACCCGGACGGGCTGGTGCGCTTCACCGGGCTGAAGCTGAACTGATGCTGCGGTTCCTGGCGCGTCGCCTCGCCCTGGCGGTCCCGACCCTGATCCTCGCCTCGATGATCATCTTCGCCCTGCAGCAATTGCTGCCGGGCGACGTCGCCACCGCGCTCACCGGCGAGGAGCGCGACCCGCAGGTGATCGCCTTCATCCGCGAGAAGTACCACCTCGATGAGCCCCTGCCGGTGCGCTACGCGTACTGGGCCGGCGGCGTGCTGCGGGGCGATCTCGGCGAGTCGATCCGGCTGCAGAAGCCGGTCTCGGAGCTGATCGTCGAGAAGCTGCCGGTGACGCTAGAACTCGCCTGCCTCGCCATGCTGGTGGCGCTCGCCATCGGCGTGCCCATGGGCGTGCTCTCGGCGGTCAAGCGCGGTCAGGCCGCCGACACGATCGCCAACGGCGTGGCCCTCTGGGGGCTGTCGGTGCCCAATTTCTGGCTCGGGATCCTGCTGATCCTGCTGTTCTCGGTCGAGCTCGGCTGGCTGCCGGCCTCCGGCTACGTGTCGCCCTTCGAGAGCCTGTCGGACAACCTCGCCGCCATGGTGATGCCGGCCTTCGTGCTCGGCAACGCCATCGCGGCGGTGATGATGCGCCACACCCGCGCGGCGATGCTGGGCGTGCTGGGTTCCGACTACGTCCGCACCGCGCGCGCCAAGGGCGTCTCGCCCCTGCGCGTCACGCTGCGGCACGCGCTGCCCAACGCCGCGATCCCGATCATCACCCTCGGCGCGCTGGAGTTCGGTCAGCTCCTATCCGGGGCGGTGCTCACCGAGCAAGTGTTCTCCGTGCCGGGCTTCGGCAAGCTGATGGTCGATGCCGTCTTCAACCGGGACTTCGCCACCGTGCAGGGCGTCGTGATCTGCACGGCCGCCACCTACATCGCCCTGAACCTCGCCGCCGACCTGCTCTCGGCCGCCGTCAATCCGAAGCTGAGGCGGGCATGAGCACCGGCAGCGAGATCGCCCGCGCCGAGGCGGTCGGCCTGGAGTCCGCCCCGTCCGGTACCCCCGCCCACGCCATCCTTCAGGAACCCGGCACCCTCGCGGCCTTCTGGCGGCGCCTGCGCGCGCGCAAGAGCGCCGTCGCAGGTCTCGTCATCGTCGGCCTGCTGGTGCTGATGGCTGTGTTCGCGCCCTGGATCGCCCCCTACGACCCGACCGCCACCGACTGGGGCAACGTCCGCGGCGCGCCGAGCCTCGCGCACCCGTTCGGCGGCGACGAGGTCGGGCGCGACGTGCTCTCGCGGATCATCTTCGGCGCCCGGGCCTCGCTCGGTGCCGGCCTCGTCTCGGTGGCGCTGGCCGTCTCCCTCGGCCTGCCCCTCGGCCTGCTCGCCGGCTACGCGGGCGGCTGGATCGACGGCGCGATCTCCCGGCTCACCGACGCGCTCCTGGCGATCCCGTTCCTGATCCTGGCGATCGCGCTGGCCGCCTTCCTGGGCCCGAGCCTCGTCAACGCGATGATCGCCATCGGCCTGTCGGCGACCTCGACCTTCATCCGGCTAACCCGGGCGCAGGTGCGCGCCGTGGCGGCGGAGGAGTTCGTGGAGGCGGCCCGCGCCATGGGCAACCCGCCCTGGCGGATCGCCCGGGTCCACATCCTGCCCAACATCGTCCCGGCGATCCTCGTCCAGGCGACCCTCACCATCGCGGCCGCGATCATCGCGGAGGCGAGCCTGTCCTTCCTCGGTCTCGGCCAGCAGCCGCCGGAACCGTCCTGGGGCGCGATGCTCAACACCGCCAAGAACTTCATGGACGAGGCGCCCTGGATGGCGATCTGGCCGGGCCTGTCGATCTTCCTGGCGGTGCTCGCCTTCAACCTGTTCGGCGACGGATTGCGGGACGCCCTCGACCCGAGGCAGCGCACATGACCAAGCCCCTCCTCGACGTCCGCGACCTCGCGGTCGCCTTCGACACCGACGGCGGCGCGGTCCACGCGGTCAACGGCGTGTCCTACACCCTGCACGAGGGGGAGACGCTGGGGATCGTCGGCGAGTCGGGCTCCGGCAAGAGCGTGCACGTGCTCGCCATGTTGGGCCTGATCCCGCGCCCGCCCGGCCGCATCACCGGCGGGCAGGTGCTGTTCGAGGGCCGCGACCTCCTCGCCCTGAAGGAGCGGGAACTCCGAAAGATCCGCGGCGGCGCGATCGGCTTCGTCTTCCAGGACCCGATGAGCTCGCTCAACCCCGGCATGACCGTGGCGGCGCAGATCGTCGAGCCCCTGCGCATCCATCTGGGCCTCGACGCCCGCGCGGCCCGCGCCCGGGCGAAGGACCTGCTCGATCTCGTGCGCATCCCGAACGCGGCCGCCCGCCTCGACCAGTACCCGCACGAGTTCTCCGGCGGCCAGCGCCAGCGGGTCATGATCGCCATCGGTCTCAGCTGCCGCCCGAAGCTGCTCATCGCCGACGAGGCGACCACCGCCCTCGACGTCACCGTCCAGGCCGAGATCGTCGCCCTGGTGCAGGAGCTGAAGCGCGAGCTCGGCATGGCGATCATCTGGATCACCCACGATCTCGGCGTGGTGGCCGGCATCAGCGACACCGTGCAGGTGATGTATGCCGGCCGGATCCTGGAACGCGGCCCGGTCGACGACATCTTCTCGGATCCGCGCAACGCCTACACGCTGGGGCTGCTGCGCTCCCTGCCGGACCTGTCCGGCGGCCGGGCCGGGCGGCGGCGCCTGCACCAGATCGAGGGCGCGCCGCCGGACATGCGCCACCCGCCGCCGGGCGATCCCTTCGCGCCGCGCAACGCCTTCGCTACGCCCCGCTGCCGGGCCGAGATGCCGCCCCTGGCGCAGGCGCCCGGTGCCGCTCCGGGCCACCTCGTCGCCGCCTGGTACGACCTGCCGAAGCTCCTGAGCCGGGAGGCCGCACGATGAGCGGGCAGGATTACCCGGTCGTCTCGGTGCGCGACCTGTCCAAGCACTATCCCCTCCGCTCGTGGTGGGGCGGCAAGGCCTCGGTGTTCCGCGCCGTAGAGGGGGTCAGCTTCGACATCCGCCCCGGAGAGACCCTCGGCCTCGTCGGCGAATCCGGGTCCGGCAAGTCGACCATCGGCCGGGCCGTGACCATGCTCAACCCGCCGACCTCGGGCACGATCGCCTTCGAGGGCACCGACCTCGCCAAGCTCTCGGCGGGGGCGATGCGGAGGATGCGCGCGCGCATCCAGACCGTGTTCCAGGACCCCTACGCGGCCCTCAACCCGCGGATGAGCGCCGGGGAGTACGTCGCGGAGGCGTTCAAGCTGCACCGGCGGGATATGCGGGGTCCGGAGCGGCGGGAGGCCGTAGCGGCCCTGTTCCAGCGGGTCGGACTCGATCCGCGCTTCATGGGGCGCTACCCGCACCAGTTCTCGGGCGGCCAGCGGCAGCGCATCTGCATCGCCCGGGCGATCGCCCTCAAGCCGAGCTTCATCGTCGCCGACGAGCCGATCGCGGCCCTCGACGTCTCGATCCAGGCGCAGGTGGTGAACCTGCTACAGGATCTGCAGGACGAGATGGGCCTCTCCTACCTGTTCATCTCCCACGACCTGCGGATGGTGCGCTACCTCTGCCACCGGGTCGCGGTGCTCTGGCGCGGGCGGATCGTCGAGCTGGCCGAGGCGGACGCCCTCTACGAGGATCCGCGCCATCCCTATACCCGCCGCCTGCTCGCCGCGGTGCCGGTCCCGCACCCGGCCGAGGAGCGCGCCCGCCTCGCCGCGCGGGACCTCGCCGGCCACGACCAGCCGCCGGACGGGCCGCTCATCGAGGTCGCGCCGGGGCATTGGGTGGCGCTGCCCGCGGGGCAGCACGCGTGACAGGCTTACATTCTCTTTCCCGCCCTCCTCCCTCATCCTGAGGTGCGAGCGCAGCGAGCCTCGCGGGATAGCTCAGGCCGGCCTTGGGATCCCTGAGGCCCTCCTCCGAGGCCTCCGCTGCGCTCCGGCACCTCAGAATGAGGTCGCGTCTTGGATCAAGCCATCCCGTCTCCCTGAGGCGGTCATCACAGCAGGACATCCCGTGAGAGACTTCTCCGCCCCCGGCCGCTCCCCGGTCTACGCCGCCAACGCCGCCGTCGCGACCTCGCACCCGCTGTCGACGCTCGCCGCCGTCGAGGTGCTGCGCGCGGGCGGCAACGCCGTCGATGCCGGCATCGCGGCGGTGGCCGTGCAATGCGTGGTCGATCCGCTGATGACCGGCATCGGCGGCGACTGCTTCGCCCTCTACGCCCCCGCCGGCGCCAGCAAGCCGATCGCCCTCGACGGCTCGGGCCGGGCGCCGGCCGCCGCCACACCCGAATGGTACGCCGAGCACGGCGTCGGGATCACGCCGACCTCGCCGCACGCCGTGACGGTGCCGGGCGCGGTCGCGGCCTGGGACCTGCTGGTGCGCGAGCACGGCACCCGCTCCCTCGGCGAGCTGCTCCAGCCGGCGATCCGCTACGCGGAGGACGGGTTCGTCGTCCAGCAGCGGGTGGGCTGGGACTGGCTGCGCGGCGCCGAGCGCGTCGCCGCGGACCCGCACGCCGCCGAGACCTACCTGCCCGGCGGGAGACCGCCGGCGATCGGCAGCGTCGTCCGTCTGCCGAAGCTCGCCGCGACGCTCCGGGCGATCGCCGAGGCGGGTGCGCGCGCCTTCTACACAGGCCCCGTCGCCGAGGACATGGTGAGCCGGCTGAACGCCCTCGGCGGCCTGCACACCCTGGACGACTTCGCGGCCGCCAGGCCCGACATCGTCACGCCGGTCTCGACCCGCTACCGCGGCTACGACGTCTACGAGTGCCCGCCCGCCGGCCAGGGGCTGGCGGCGCTGATGATGCTCAACGTGCTCTCGCACTACGACGTCGGCGCCCTCTCGGACCTCGACCGGCTCCACCTCTTCGCCGAGGTGTGCAAGCAGGGCTACCATCACCGCGACGTCCTGTTCGGCGACGCCGCCCTCGCCAACGTGCCGATCGAGCACCTGCTCTCCGACGCCTGGAAAGCCGCCGCCCACGGGGCGATCGACATGGGCCGGGCCCGGGAGCCCGAGATCTATCCCGAGATCGCCCGCGAGATGGCCGAGGGCCGCGCCCACAAGGACACGGTCTATCTCTGCGTGGTCGACCGGGACGGCAACGCACTGTCGCTGATCAACTCGATCTTCCAGGGCTTCGGCTCCGGCATCCTGGCACCCGAGAGCGGCGTGCTGCTGCACAACCGCGGCCTGTCGTTCCGCACGGAGGGCGGCCACCCGAACAGCGTCGGGCCGGGCAAGCGGCCGATGCACACGATCATCCCGGGCATGCTGATGAAGGACGGGCAGGCCGTCGCGCCGTTCGGCGTCATGGGCGGCCACTACCAGGCCATGGGCCATGTCGAGCTGCTCTCCGGCCTGCTCGACCGGGGCCTCGACGTGCAGGAGGCCCTCGATGCGCCGCGCAGCTTCGCCTACGGCGGCAGCCTGGAGGTGGAAGGCGGGATCCCCGATGCGGTGATGGCGGGGCTCAAGGAGCGCGGCCACCCGGCGATCCGCGCGCCGCTGCCGCTCGGCGGCGGCCAGATCATCTGGATCGACCGGAAGGCCGGCACGCTGGCGGCGGGCTCGGACCCGCGCAAGGATGGGGCGGCGCTGGGGTATTGATGCGTATGTGAGGATGGGCGCCTCCGGCGCTCATCCTTCGGTGCGGGCAACGGCGAGCCTTGTCAGCACATCGTCTTTGCGAGCGGAGCGAAGCGATCCCGGGTGGCGCCACGCTGAGCGATCGCGTGCTGCCCTGGGCCACTTCGCTCCGCTCGTGATGACGGCGTTGCGGATCGAGACCGCCGATCAGTCGATATCCTCGACCGCCTCGCCGCCGCCGTAGACCCGCTGGGCCAGCGAGGCCTCCATGAACGGGTCGAGGTCGCCGTCGAGCACCTCGTCCGGATCGGTGGACTGGGTGCCGGTGCGCAGGTCCTTCACCAGCTGGTACGGCTGCAGCACGTAGGACCGGATCTGGTGGCCCCAGCCGATATCCGTCTTGGCGGCGGCCTCGGCGTTGGCCTTCTCCTCGCGCTTCTTCAGCTCCAGCTCGTACAGGCGGGCGCGCAGCATGTTCCAGGCGGTCGCCCGGTTCTTGTGCTGCGAACGCTCCTGCTGACACGCCACCACGATCCCGGTGGGATTGTGGGTGATGCGCACCGCCGAGTCGGTGGTGTTGACGTGCTGGCCGCCGGCGCCGGACGACCGGTAGGTGTCGATCCGGCAGTCGGATTCCTTGATCTCGATCTCGATCCGGTCGTCGATCACCGGGTAGACCCAGACGCTGGCGAAGCTGGTGTGCCGCCGCGCGCTGGAATCGTAGGGCGAGATCCGCACCAGCCGGTGCACGCCGGACTCGGTCTTGAGCCACCCGTAGGCGTTGTGGCCCTTGATCAGGAGCGTGGCGCCCTTGATCCCGGCCTCCTCGCCGTCAGTCATCTCGACGACCTCGACCTTGTACTTCCGGCGTTCGGCCCAGCGGGCGTACATGCGCTGGAGCATGTTGGCCCAGTCCTGGCTCTCGGTGCCGCCGGCGCCCGCATGCACTTCGAGATAGGTGTCGAAGCCGTCGGCCTCGCCGGACAGTAGGGTCTCGACCTGCCGGCTCGCGGCCTCCTTCTCGACGGCCAGGATCGCCGCCTCGCCCTCTCGGATCGAGGATTCGTCACCCTCCATCTCGCCGAGTTCGATCAGCGTGGCGCCGTCCTCGAGGTCGCGCTCGAGCTTCTTGATCGCCGTGACGGCCTCGTCGAGCTGCTGGCGCTCGCGCATGACCTTCTGGGCGGCCTCGGCATCGTTCCAGAGGTCGGGGTCCTCGGAGGCTGCGTTCAGCTCCGCGAGGCGTTTATCGACTGTGTCCCAGTCAAAGATGCCTCCTCAGCAGCCCTATAGACTGCTTGGCGGCATCCGAGGCTTGCTCGATCTCGGCGCGCATCTGGTTTTTCGGGGATGGGGTGCGGGGAAGGGGTTTGGTGTCGGGCGGGGGTGATAGCCCCCGGGGACCGACCTGTAAACGCCGCCAAGCCGTCCAACCCTCCCCCCGTGCGGCGCCCGACCGCAGGGATGCGCGCGAGCCGGTCCGCGCCGGGCGCGTTGTCGGGCACGGACGAAGGAGGCTTGTAGATGGCGGATGACGATCACGCGGCGACGTGGAAGGACTTCAACGAGGCCGTCAACATGACGCCGGCCGCGCTGAAGAAGCACCTCGACAGCGACGCCAGCAAGGAGGTCGGCCAGAAGAAGGACGGCGATGAATCGACCGGCCACGAGATGGGCCGGCGCATCCTGGCCATCAAGGACAAGAAGAAAGCGGATCTGACCGACGACGACTACACTGCCATGCGCAAGGTCGTGGGCTACGTCCACCGCCACCTCAAGCAGGGCGGCGCGGCCCGGAAGGATCCGGACTCACCCTGGCGGATGTCGCTGATGAACTGGGGCCACGATCCGCACAAGGATTGAGGCCCCGGAGCGCCCGGCGGCTCAGTACCGCGGCGGCACGATGTAGGACGGGGCGATCACGTACTCCCGCGGCCGCTTGCGCGCGCCGAACCGGCCCTCGGTGATCTGGTCGTTGTAGTAATCGAACCCGGTGTAGCCGAAGCCGCCGCCGTTCATCACCTCGGCCACCGGGACCGCCGGCTGGGCGAGGTCGGGCCGGCCCGGCGGTACGACGACCTGGCAGCAGCCGTCGGTCTCCAGGACGGTCGGGCCGTTCGGGGCGGTGAACACGAAGGCGCGAGGTTGGAAGGGCGCCGCCGGGTAGGCGGCGTCCGAGGCCGAGGCGCCCTGCCCCGCAAGGAGGGCGAAGAGTCCGGCGGCGATCAGGGTCTTGGTGCTCACGCGATGCTCCGTCAGGGGGCCGGACGAGCCGGCATCTGGCCTACAGTCTAGCTGATCGCGGGCGGCTTGTCCGTCGGATCCGAATCGACCGGTTACCGAAATCCCGGGCGGGATCAGCCGCGCGCGCGCAGCACGACCTGCGGGCTCGCCGGAACGGGGCGGCAATCCGTCATGAAGGCGTTGACCGGCAACGGCTTCGAGTCGCACGCGTACACGTCCGCCGGTCCCGGCGCGGGGATCGGATCCCGGGCGATGATCGGGTTCGGCGCGCAGGCCGAGGCCGCGGCGGCGAGCAGCAGGGCGGCAATCAGGTTCAGGCGGCGCATGCGACACTCGGGACGCGGGAAGACCCCCGCACCTGACCCTGGCCATCGCGCCCCGCCCTGACAAGCGCCGGCGCGGGGCGCCGACACCTTTGACCGGGTCTGTCGCCCCGCGGCAACAATCTGCGCGGGCCCGGCTACCCGGCCCGGGCCATCGGCACGACGTTGTGCAGCGTCTTGTCGGTGCCGTCGAAGAACCGCCGGATGTTTCGCGCCGCCTGCCGGATGCGCTGCTCGTTCTCCACGAGGGCGATGCGGACGTACTCGTCGCCGAACTCGCCGAAGCCGATGCCGGGCGCGACCGCCACGTCGGACTTCTCCAGCAGCAGCTTGGAGAATTCGAGGCTGCCCAGCTCCCGGTAGCGCTCGGGGATCGGGACCCAGGCGAACATCGAGGAGGCGGGCGACGGGATGGTCCAGCCGGCCTTGCCGAAGGATTCCACCAGCGCGTCGCGGCGCTTCCTGTAGATGCTGCGCATCTCGTGGATGCAGTCGTCCGGCCCGTTGAGCGCGGCGGTCGCGGCGACCTGGATCGGCGTGAAGGCGCCGTAATCGAGGTAGGACTTCACCCGGGTGAGTGCCGCGAGCAGGCGCTCGTTGCCCACCGCGAAGCCCATCCGCCAGCCGGCCATCGAGTAGGTCTTCGACAGCGAGGTGAACTCCACCGTGCAGTCGATGGCGCCGGGCACCTGCAGGACCGAGGGCGGCGGGTTGTTGTCGAAGTAGACCTCCGCGTAGGCGAGGTCCGACAGCAGGATCAGCTCGTGCTGCTTCGCGAAGGCCACGAGGTCCCGATAGAAGTCGAGGCTCGCCACGTAGGCGGTCGGGTTCGACGGGTAGCACACGACCAGCGCCACCGGCTTCGGGATCGAGTGGCGCATGGCCCGCTCCAGGGCGGGGAACATCGCGGGAGTCGGCTCGGCCGGCACGGAGCGGATGACGCCGCCGGCCATCAGGAAGCCGAAGGCGTGGATCGGGTAGCTCGGGTTCGGCACCAGCACGACGTCGCCCGGCGCGGTGATCGCCTGGGCCATGTTGGCGAACCCTTCCTTCGACCCGAGGGTCGCCACCACCTGGGTGTCGGGGTTCAGGGTCACGCCGAAGCGCCGCTGGTAATAGCCCGCCTGGGCCTTGCGCAGGCCCGCGATGCCCTTGGAGGCCGAGTAGCGATCCGTGCGCGGCCGCCCGGCCGTCTCGCACAGCTTGGCGATCACGTGCTTCGGGGCGTCCAGATCCGGGTTGCCCATGCCGAGATCGATGATGTCGGCGCCCTGCGCTCGGGCGGCGGCCTTGATCCGGTTGACCTGCTCGAAGACGTAGGGCGGCAGTCGCTTGATGCGGTGGAAGTCGGTCATGGGCGTGTCCATCGGCGCGTCCCGGATCCGGCGTCTCTCGTCTGGGCCGGTCGGGCGAACCACTTGCTCTAGCAGAGTTGCGGGCCGTCGCCGACCCAGAAAAAGGGCCGGCTATTGCGGCGCCGCCGGGGCCGGCTTGATGGTGGCGGCCGCGCCCCGCCCGGCGCTCGCGGCGGCGCGGCCCCGGGCCTCGTTGCGTCCGCGGGCGCCCTCCAGCTCCGCCTCCAGGGCCTTCTGGCCCGTGACCGACTTGGCCCGGACCGGCCGCTTCGGCGCGTCGACGCCCACCGGCATGAAGTCGGGCTGCACCTTGCTGCGCGTGTCCGCGACGAAATCCGGGGCCGCGACGACCCGCGGCCCGTAGCCTGCATCGGAGGCCAGCGAGCGGACGACGTCGCCCGAGCAGGCCCCGAGCGCGCCGACCAGCACGCCCAGGCCGGCCACGCGCGTCAGGCGGCGCAGCGGACCGGCGCGACGCGGGCGGACGGCGGGGTTCAAAATGGCACGATCCATCGTCACATGCGTATGAAAAGATCGGCCGGATGTTTCGGCGACGTCCTGAGCCGGGCTGGCGAAAACTCTGGCTCGCTCCTTATTTTGTCGGAAACGAGGCCCGCGCCATCGGGTCAACAGATGAAGCACAGGGAGGCACGTTTGACGAGCCCGCAGGCGCCGGATCGGACCGCCCCTCCGAAGTCGGTCTCGAACGGCGCGATGCCGGACGGCACGGTCGCCCCGATGCCGGATTTCGAGGCGCTCTCCCGAAATGCCGGGCAGTTCGTCGAGGCGATGGGGCGCAACGTCGCCCGCCTCCTCGGGCCCGAGGGCCAAGCGGGCGCGCCCGGCAGCGAGATGAACGAGGCGGCCAAGGTGCTCGGTCAGGTGGCCGAGGCCTGGCTCGCCGACCCGAACCGCAGCGCCGAGGCGCAGGCCCGCCTGGCGCAGGCCTTCCTGTCGCTCTGGGGCTCCACCTACCTGCGCCTGCAGGGCCAGCCCGCCGATCCGGTGGCGCTGCCCGAGCCCCGGGACGCGCGATTCGCCCATGCCGAGTGGTCGACCAACCCGTATTTCGATTTCATCAAGCAGGCCTACCTGCTCGCAACCCGCTGGGCCGAGAGCCTCGTGGACGAGGCCGAGGGTCTCGACGCGCATACCCGCCACAAGGCGCAGTTCTACCTGCGCCAGCTCACCAGCATGCTGTCGCCCTCGAACTTCCTGCCGACCAACCCGGAGCTGATCCGCCACACCCTGCAGGAGAACGGCGCCAACCTCGTCCGCGGCCTCAAGATGTACGAGGAGGATCTGCAGGCCGGCGGCGGGCAGCTGCGGGTACGCCAGACCGACCCGAGCGGGTTCGAGGTCGGCCGCAACATGGCGGTCACCCCCGGCGAGGTGGTGTTCCGCAACGACCTGATCGAGCTGATCCAGTACGCGCCGACCACCGAGACCGTGCTGCGGCGCCCGTTCCTGATGGTCCCGCCCTGGATCAACAAGTTCTACATCCTCGATCTCAACCCCCAGAAGAGCTTCTTCAAGTGGATGGTCGATCAGGGGCTGACGGTCTTCTGCATCTCCTGGGTGAACCCGGATACGCGCCACGCCGACAAGGACTTCGAGTCCTACATGCGCGAGGGGATCGAGGCGGCCATCGACGCGATCGGCGTCGCCACCGGCGAGAACGAGGTCACGGCGGCGGGCTACTGCGTCGGCGGCACGCTGCTCGCCGTGACGCTCGCCATGCAGGCCGCGACCGGCAACCGCCGGATCAAGAGCGCGACGCTGCTCACCACGCAGGTCGATTTCACCCACGCGGGCGACCTGAAGGTCTTCGCCGACGAGGAGCAGATCCGCCAGGTCGAGGCGCGCATGGCCGAGCAGGGCTATCTCGAGGGCGCCCGGATGGCGAACGCCTTCAACATGCTCCGGCCGAACGACCTGATCTGGCCCTATGTCGTGAACAACTACATCAAGGGTAAGGCGCCCTCGGCCTTCGACCTGCTGTACTGGAATTCCGACGCCACCCGGATGCCGGCGGCCAACCATTCCTTCTACCTGCGCAACTGCTACCTCAACAACACGCTGGCGCAGGGCCGAATGGTGCTGGGCAACGTCCGCCTCGACCTCCGGAAGGTGCAGGTTCCGATCTTCAACCTCGCCACCCGCGAGGACCACATCGCGCCGGCGCTGTCGGTCTTCGAGGGCTCGAAGGTGTTCGGCGGCAAGGTCGATTTCGTGCTCGCGGGCTCGGGCCACATCGCCGGCGTGATCAACCCGCCGTCCAAGCCGAAATACGGCTACTGGACCGGCGGCCCCGTGAAGGGGACGCTCGAAGAGTGGATCAGGGCCGCGGTCGAGACCAAGGGCTCGTGGTGGCCCTACTGGTTCCAGTGGATCGAGGCGCAGGCTCCGGAGCGGGTGCCCGCCCGTCAGCCGGGCGGCGACGCTCTTCAATCCCTGGGCCCCGCGCCCGGGACCTACGTGCGGATGCGCGCCTGAGGCGCGCGACGCGCGTTGGTCGACGGGTGATCGGCCGCGACGATCACGGAGCCGCCCCGCCATCACGAGCGGAGCGACGTCACCCAGGGCAGCGCGACACCTGTCAGCGCGGCGCTGCCCTGGATCGCTTCGCTGCGCTCGCAACGACGGCGGCAGCGAAGCACGCAACCTGAGCTGGCTGTCAGTACTTCCGCACGAGCGGCGCCGGAGCCGGGGCCGGCGGCGCGCCGAAGACGTAGCGGAAGCCCACCGAGACGATGTCGGCGCTGGAATCCACCACGCCCGCGAAGGCGATGTTGCTGATGTTGTAGTCGCGGCCGATGCCCGCGAGGATCCGCGAGCGGTCCAGGAAGAAGTGCGAGTAGGCGAGGTTCAGCGTCAGCTGCTGGCTCCAGCGGTAGCTCGCGCCGACCGAGACGTTGTACCGGTCGCCGTCCGGCAGGCGCACCGAGCGGTTCCGGAAGTCGATGGGCGAGGTCTCGTAGGCGAAGCCGGTCCGCAGCGTCAGGTTCGGCGAGGCGTCGTACTCGGCGCCGATCGCGTAGGTGAACCCGTCCTTGTAGTTGAGCGGCAGGTTGTTCACCGGCAGGCCGATCGTCTTCGACACGATGCCGATGGTGCCGAGCCTCGACCAGTTGTCCCACTCGAAGCCGAGATTCACCCGCGCCACCGGCGAGACCGCCTGGGTCAGGCCGACGCTCAGCTTGTCGGGCGTGTTCAGCTTGGCGCGGACCTGCCCAGCCAGCGGCGCCAGGGCGACGAGCGGCACGCCGATCGAGCCGTCGATGTCGTGGTGCACCGAGGAGCGGTAGCCGATGCCCAGCACGGTCCCGTCGCGGGGCGTCAGCGTGGCGCCGGCGGTGAAGCCCGCGCCCCAGGACTCGCCCTTGAGGAAGGAGCTCGGGTACGAGGTCGGCAGGATGCCGGGGATCGGCAGCGCCTGCCGGAGGGTCAGGCGGAAATACTCGATGTTCGGGCCGGCCGCGATCGAGAGCCACTCGTTGACCTTGAAGCCGATGACCGGGTTGATCGCCAGCGAGAAGATCCGCGACGAGCGCCCGTAGACCTCGCCGGCCCACACGTCGCGCGGCTTGGTCACGAGGCCGAACGGGGCCCCGGTGGAGAGGCCGAGCCAGAGGCGGTCGTTGAGCTGATAGGACGTGGCGCCCGCCGGCACGACGGCGCCCTGGCCCAGCTCACCCGAGCCGCCCAGCCGCGCGAAGCCCGGATTGGTGCCCGGCGCGGGCCGGATCTCCGAGGAGAGGCCGATATAGGTGAAGTTCTGCTCCGCGACGAAGCCCGGGTTCATCGTGATCGTCGCGGGATTCCAGAAGATCGACGAGACGCCGCCCGATCCCGACGCCGCGCCCGCGAAGGCCAGTCCCTGGGCCTCGGTGCTCTGCTCCCGGATCCCGAACGCCCCCGCCTGCACCTGCCCGGCGCCGAGGATCACCGCCGTCGCCGCCAGCATCGCAGCGCGAACCGTCCCGCCCATCTGTTCCCCCAAGCCTTCGTTCTGCTGGGCGCCGTCGATTGTTCGAGACCCGTTATGCGGCGACCTTTCGTGCATGGTGCCGTTTTCGGGCGCAGGACCGCAATGACCCTGATCATTTTCGGCACCGAGAGGAATAACAGTAGATTACGATCGGTAAACGGCACCTTCACAAGCGAAAGCGCGCGATCATCGAGACTCTTCAGTCTTGATCCGGGGTCTCGCACCGAGACGGCGGCAGGAACAATATATCCAGATGTCGCCGACCCTGCACTTTTCCGCCGTCCTGTGGCCCGGCTGCGACACCCGATGGGCGGACCCGTAGCCGCGGCCGGCCTTGCACCCGGGTCGAGGCCCGGCCATGGTCCCGGCGTCCGGCGCAGACCGGTTCAGGGAAGGATGAGGAGTGCGACCATGAAGCTCTTCCGGCACGGCCCGAGCGGCGACGAGAAGCCCGGCCTCGTGGATGCCAGCGGGGGGCTGCGCGACCTGTCGGGCATCGTGCGCGACATCGCCGGGCCGGCCCTCGCGCCCGACTCGCTCGCGCGGCTGCGCGCGCTGGATCCCGAGACCCTGCCGAAGCTGCCTCCGGACGTGCGCCTCGGCCCCTGCGTCGGCGGCACCCGGAACGTCGTCGCCATCGGCCTGAACTTCGCCGATCACGCCGCCGAGACCGGCTCGCCGATCCCCGCGGAACCGATCATCTTCAACAAAGCCCCGTCCAGCCTGTGCGGGCCGAACGACACGGTCATCATCCCGAAGGGGTCGCACAGCACCGACTGGGAGGTTGAGCTCGCCGTGGTGATCGGGCGGCGCGCCAGCTACGTCCACGCCAACGAGGCGCTGAGCTACGTGGCGGGCGCCTGCATCTGCAACGACGTCTCCGAGCGCGAATGGCAAATGAACCGCGGTCCGACCTGGACGAAGGGCAAGAGCGCGCCGACCTTCGGCCCCCTCGGGCCCTGGCTGGTGACGCTCGACGAGATTCCCGACCTGAAGAACCTCGCCATGAGCCTCGACGTGAACGGCGAGCGCCGGCAGACCGGCTCGACCGCCACGATGATCTTCGACGTTCCCCAGCTCGTCGCCTACACGTCGCACTTCATGCTGCTGGAGCCGGGCGACGTGATCACCACCGGCACGCCGCCGGGCGTCGGCCTCGGCATGAAGCCGCCGCGCTACCTCAAGGCCGGGGACGAGATGGTCCTGCGCATCGACCGGCTCGGCGAGCAGCGCCAGAAGGTCATCGCGTTCGACGACTGGACCGCCAAGGTCTCGGCCGGGGAGCCGACGGACTGACAGGCTGGGCCGCCGCCTGCGCCCGGGCGGCGGCCTGTTCTCCGGGACACCCCACCGATATCGGTGATCGCCCGACGCCGGGTCCGGACGGGGTTTCTACATACCCTCGATTGAATTCTGATTTTATTTTAACGTTGCAAGTTAGATCAGGAATATCGGCCAATTAAGACAGCGTTATAGCATCGATGTAAAATGCCCGCATCGCCAATCGGGCCCGACATGACGACCAAGATTGATTTTTCAAGAGGCCGGACGTTCAGATCGGAGTCCGAGCCGCCGACGCTCAGGTCGATCGAGATCCTGGCCGATGCCGTGAAGCAGGCGGCTCAGGAGAAGACAGGTCGGATCCGGCGGATCACGGCGCGGACCAAGATCCTCGCCCTCAACGCCCTCATCGAGGCCGCACGGGCGGGAGACGAGGGACGCGGCTTCGCGGTCGTTGCCCAGGAGGTGCGCGCCCTCGGCGAGTCCGTGGACGTCATCGCCGGCGAGCTGGAGCTTCACCTGGCGGGCCGCATCGTCGAGCTGCAACGCACCGTCGAGACGATGGCGGGCCGCGTCCAGGGTGAGCGGCTGGTCGATCTCGCGCTCAACGCGGTCGAGCTGATCGATCGCAATCTCTACGAGCGCACCTGCGACGTGCGCTGGTGGGCGACCGACGCCGCCGTCGTGGCCTGCGCGGCCGATCCCGGCCCGGTCGCGGCGGCCCTCGCGGGCGAGCGCCTCGGCATCATCCTCTCGGCCTACACCGTCTATCTCGATCTCTGGGTCTGCGACCTGGACGGCCGCATCCTCACGACCGGCCGCGCCGATCGCTATCCCGGCCTGCGGGGCCGGAGCGTCGCGGGGGAAGCGTGGTTCCGGGACGCGCTCGCCCTGCAGAGCGGCGACGCCTTCGTGTGCGCCGACGTGCGTCGGGAGGAGGCGCTGGGCGGCGCGCAGGTGGCCACCTACGCGGCGAGCGTGCGGGCGGACGGCCGGGCGAACGGCGCCCCGCTCGGCGTCCTGGCGATCCATTTCGACTGGGCGCCGCAGGCGCACGCGATCGTCTCCGGGATCCGCGTCGCGCCGGAAGACCGCGACCGCACCCGCGCGCTGCTGGTCGACGCCGGCGGCCGGGTGCTGGCCGCCTCGGACCAGGCCGGGCTCCTGACCGAACGGGTCTCCTGCCGGATGGACGGCCAGACGAGCGGCGTCGCGCGGGATCCGCGGACGGGCACGGTCACGGCGTTCCATCGGACACCGGGCTACGAGACGTATCGCGGGCTGGGCTGGTACGGCATGATCGTCCAGACCGACCCCTCGGTCGGGCGTTCGGGCGCGCGGCCCGCTTGATTTCTGGCCGCCGATCCGGCTCAAACACCGGATGAGCGCGACTTCCCTCCCCGGTTCCCAGCAGCCTGACCTCGGCGAGATCCGCCACGACTGGAGCGTGGCGGAGATCCGCGCGATCCACGACCTGCCGCTGATGGACCTCGTGTTCCGGGCTGCACAGGTGCACCGCCGGCACAACGACCCCGCCGACATCCAGCGGGCGTCGCTCCTGTCGATCAAGACCGGCGGCTGCCCGGAGGATTGCGCCTACTGCCCGCAATCGGCCCACCACAAGGGCGCGGGCGTCGCCCGCGAGCGGTTGATGCCGGTGGAGACGGTGCTGGCCGAGGCGGCCGCCGCCAAGGCCGCCGGCGCCCAGCGCTTCTGCATGGGCGCCGCGTGGCGCCAGCCGAAGGACGGCCCGGAATTCGACGCGGTGCTCGCCATGGTACGCGGCGTGCGCGGCCTCGGCATGGAGGCCTGCGTGACGCTCGGCATGCTCACGCCCTCGCAGGCCGGGCGCCTCGCCGAGGCCGGGCTGACCTCCTACAACCACAACCTCGACACCGGCCCGGACTTCTACGAGGACATCATCTCCACCCGGACCTACGACGAGCGTCTGCAGACCCTCGCGAACGTCCGCGAGGCCGGGATCGGCGTGTGCTGCGGCGGCATCGTCGGCATGGGCGAGGGCGTCACCGACCGCGCCGCGATGCTCCAGGTGCTCGCCAACCACGCCCCCCATCCGGAGAGCGTGCCGATCAACGCCCTCGTGGCAGTGCCCGGCACGCCGCTGGAGGATCAGCCGGCGGTCGATCCGTTCGATCTCGTGCGCATGTGCGCCACGGCGCGGATCGTGATGCCGCGCTCCCGCGTGCGGCTCAGCGCCGGCCGCAAGAGCCTCACCCGCGAGGCCCAGGTTCTGTGCTTCCTCGCCGGTGCCAACTCGATCTTCTACGGCGAGCGGCTCCTCACCACGGCCAATAACGGCCAGGACGACGACGCGGCTCTGCTGGCCGATCTGGGCATCCGGGTCGGCGAGCCCGTCCGGGCCGCGGCCGAGTAGGCAACAGGTCGCCGTCTCGCCGCTTCCCGGTCCCTGCGTGCGGCGCCACAGCGGCGCCACGGAGCCCGGCATCGCCCCCCGACCGGGCCCCTCCCGGTTCACGGCGGTCGCCCGCGGGCGATCGCGTCAGCCCTCCGGCAGCACGATCCGGAAGCGCGCCCCGCTCGTCCCCTCGTCCTGGCAGGCGTCGAGGGTGAGGGTTCCGCCGTTGATCCCGATCAGTTCGGCGGCGATCGGCAGACCGAGGCCCGTGCCGCCGGACCGCATGGATCCCTGGAACGGCGCGAACAGGTTCTCCCGGGCGCGCGCCGGCAGGCCGGGGCCGTTATCGGTGACCAGGATCGTGATCCGACCCGACGCCGCGCGCGAGGCGACCACGCTCACGGTGGCCTCCGGCACGGCGGCCCCGTCCAGCGCCTGCACGGCGTTGCGCACGAGATTGGCCAGCGCCCGACCGAGCTGCTCCGGATCGGCCTGCACGGAGAGATCGCCCGCCGCGACCTGGACGCTGACCGGGTGCGCCGCCAGCGCGGCGAGATCCGGGAGCTCCGCGAAGATCGGCGCCAGCGGCGTGCTGGTCAGGAGCGGCGTCCGCTCGGAGACGCGCCCGTAGGCGAGGGTCGCCTCGCAGAAGCGGATCGCGCGGGCCAGCGTCCCGACGAGGCGGGGTGCCACGCGCTGCACCGTCGGATCCTCGGTACCCTCCAGGCGGTCGCCCAGGAGCTGCGCGCCGGTCAGCAGGTTGCGCAGCTCGTGGCTGATCTTGCTGACCGCGAGACCGAGCTCGGCGAGACGCCGCTTCTGCCGGAGCTGGTCGGCGAGGCTGCGCTGCATCCGCCCGAGCGCCCGCTCGGCCTGGCCGATCTCGTCGCTGCGGCGGGACGGGGCGATGATCCGGCCGGCATCCTCCGGATCGTCCGCGAAGACCGTGATGCTGGTGGCGAGGCGCCGCACCGGCCGCACGATCAGCACCTGCAGCACCACGAAGACGAGACCGGCCGCGGCGGCCGCGATGATCAGCGAGGAGACCAGCAGGCGCAGCGCGTAGTCGATCATGGCGGTGCGCAGCGGCGCCTCGTCGAGCAGGATCTCGACACGGTCGAAGCCGATCCCGCCCTCACCGACCACGCGGATCGGCTCGTGGACCGGCGCCACGAGGGTGCGCCACGCGCCCCGGATCGCCGACAGGGCCGTGACGTCGCGCAGGTCGACGGTGTCGGCGACCTGCTCGGGCATCGGCTCGATGGCGAGCAGGCGCTGGGCGCCGCCCCCGCGGACCGCGATCGCCCGGGCGTTCACGCCGGCCAGGAGGCGGCTCTCGAGCGGCTCGGAGACCGGCTCGCCGGTCCGGCCATCGAGGACCAGGGCGGCGACCTGCGCGGCCGCCAGCCGGTCGGACATCCACTCGATCCGGTAGTTGGCCACCGCCGGCACGTAGGTCAGCACCTCGGCCACCACCACGAACGCGACGGTCACGAGGAACAGCCGCCCGGACAGGCCGAGGCGCGCCGTGCGCCGCTCGGGCAGGTCGCGGGCCGGAGCGGGCGCCGGCGTCGCCGGTGCCGCGGCCTGATCGGACTTGACGGACACGCCGGTCACGCTCCGCGCGGGCATCGCGGATGAGGATCGGCGGAGAGAGGATTGAGAAAGCTCGAGCCGGGTCCGGCCTTCGCGGGATACATGTTCGCAAGCCACAGATTCGCAGGCGGGAATACAGGCTCTCGGCGGCGAGCACTATACGATATCCACCCCCACGCGGTTGCATGTGACCTTAGACACGGAAAAACGGATCCGGCGGTGGATCGCGTATCCCGGCGGCGCCTGTCAGCCGTGCCTGTCAGCCGCGCTTGGCGCGCCGGCTCAGCAGAATGCTGACCAGGGCGAAGGCGGCCAGCATCCCGAGACCCGCCACCATCTTCGGCGTGACCAGGGCGCGCAGGGTCAGAGCCGTGTCGCAGCCGCCCGACCCCGCCGCCAGGCAGGCGGCCTTCGCGGCCTCGTGGGCGGCGACGACGTCCTCGATGCCGGCGCCCGTGGTGGCGTACACGAGAGCCCCCGGCAGCAACCCCAGGAACGTCGCGAGCACGAAGACCCGCATCTTCACCCCGAAGGCGGCGGGTGCGAGGTTGGTCACCCAGAATGGGAACAGCGGCAGGAGGCGCAGCACGGCGATGTAGCCGAAGGCGTCGCGCCGGAAGCCCTCGGCCAGCCCGGCGAGGCGCGTGCCGCCCATGCGCCGCAGGAGGTCGGCGCCCGGCCCGCGGCCGATGGCGAACACGATGGCCGCTCCGGTGGTGGCGGCACAGACCGCGGTGAGCGCCCCCGGAACGATGCCGAACAGGAAGCCGCAGACCATCGTCAGGATCAGCGTGGCCGGCACAGACACGACGACGGCCCCGACATAGAGGCAGTAGGCCGCGACCAGCGCGCGGAGATAGCCGGCCTCGACGAAGCCCCGCAGCCAGAGGCGCGAGGTGAGCAGGCGGTCGAGGCTGAGGAGCTGCGCGGCCCCCGAAACCAGGACCACCGCCGACACCGTCAGGAGCAGCACGAGCGGGAGCCAGCGCCGCAGCCGCTTCCAGCGTCCTTCGCGGCTCTCCGCGCGACCCTCGGCGACGGGCGCGTTGCCGGTCTCGCTCACCCGGGCTTGCGCATCCGCAGGATCTTGAAGAACCCGCCCGGGAAGGTCGGCTTCAGGCCCAGGACCTCGACGCCGTTGCGCCGGGCCCAGGCCTCGATCCGCGTCGCCTTGAAGTCCGACGACCAGCCGATCTTCGTGCAGAGCGGCGCCACGATCTCCTCGACCCGCGCGACCGGGCCCTCGCTCTGGCCGAAATGGTTGGCGAGCACGATACCGCCGCCCGGGCGGACCACCCGCAGGAACTCCGACAGCGCGGCCTCGGGATCGGGAACCAGGGTGATCAGGAACTGCGCCACGACGGCGTCGAAGCTCGCGTCGGCGTAGCCCAGGTGGCAGACGTCCATCACCTGGAGGCCCTTCACGTGCGCCAGGTTCCGGCGCCGGACCTTGGCGCGGGCACGCTTGAGCATGTCCTCGGAGAGGTCGACGCCGCAGACGAAGCTCGCCTTCGGATAGTAGCCCAGCGCCAGCCCGGTGCCGACGCCGGCCTCCAGGATCCGCGGCCCGTGCTCGGCCGCCGCCTCCACGGCGGCGCGAGCCGCGGGCTCGGTGAGCTTGTCGTAGACCACGTCGTAGACGGGGGCCCAGCGGGCATAGGCCTTGCGCATCAGGGCCGTGCTCGGCCCGGCCATCTGCGGCTCGCTCAGCATCGTTCGCAATTTCCAGAGGTTGAGATCAGGCGGCCTCGCGGGGCCGGGCCGACAACGCGTCGACACGCCGGATGGTGCCGCCGCCCAGGACCCGGGCCCGGGGGCCGTCATCCGCGTAGATCGCGCAGGCCTGGCCCGGCGACACGCCGTCCTCGGGCTCGGCGAGCACGACCTCGACCGCGCCGTCCGGCCCGACCGTCAGCGTCGCCGGGCGCGGCGGCCGGGTCGAGCGCACGCGGACCGCCACGGGCAGGTCGCGCACGGCTTCCGCCGGCCCCTCGCCGAGCCAGTTCAGGTCCGACAGTCGGATCCGGGTCGTGGCCAGCGCCGTGCGCGGCCCGACCACCACCCGGGCCGCGTCCGGCTCCAGCCGCACCACGTAGAGCGGCTCGGGTCCGGACAGGCCGAGGCCCTTCCGCTGGCCCACCGTGTAGTGCACGATCCCGTCGTGCCGGCCGAGAACGTGGCCATCGAGATCGACGATCTCGCCGGGCCGCGCCGCGTCGGGGCGCAGACGCGCGATCACGTCGCTGTAGCGGCCCTGCGGCACGAAGCAGATGTCCTGGCTGTCCGGCTTCTCGGCGAGCGACAGGCCGAGTTCCTTGGCGAGCGCGCGGGTCTCGGTCTTCTCCATCTCGCCCAGGGGGAAGCGCAGGAAGTCCAGCTGCTCCGCCGTGGTCGCGTAGAGGAAGTAGCTCTGGTCGCGGGCGGGATCGAGGGCGCGGTGGAGCGCCCGGCCGCCGCCAGGAAGCGCCCGGCTGGCCACGTAGTGGCCGGTGGCGAGCGCGTCGGCGTCGAGATCCCGGGCGAGGCCCAGCAGGTCGCGGAACTTCACCGTGCGGTTGCACTCGACGCAGGGGATCGGCGTCTCGCCCGCGAGGTAGCTCTCGGCGAACTTCTCGATCACCTCGTCGCGGAAGCGGTCCTCGTAGTCGAGGACGTAGTGCGGGATGCCGAGATGCTCCGCCGCCGCCCGGGCGTCGTGAATGTCCTGGCCGGCGCAGCAGGCGCCCTTGCGGTGGCTCGCCGCGCCGTGGTCGTAGAGCTGGAGCGTCACGCCGACCACGTCGAAGCCCTGCCGCTTCAGCAGGCCCGCGACCACGGAGGAATCGACGCCGCCCGACATGGCGACGACGACGCGCGTCTCGTGGGGGGCTTTGGGAAGATCGAGGGCGTTCATCGCGAGGGTCCGCAGCCGCCGGCCCGGAAGCTCCCCGGCTGCACGGGCCGTCTATAGCGGGACTTCGCCCGGCTTTCCAGGGCGGCCGGGCCGGACACTCGGCAGATCCTGCCGGGCGGGCGGCAGCTTCGATCAGGCCCGCTCCGCGCATCGCGAGAAGAGAACGAACGTTTCCAGTACCTTAGCGGACCGTCCCGGTGGCGCGCGCCTTGCTGCGGAGCGGCTCAGAGGAGTCCGGTATGGCGAGCGGCGCGGCGGATCGGTTGGATGTCACCACGTGGATTCCGTCCGCGCGGAACGCGCAGGCGCCGCGTTCGGGCTGGGAGGCCGCGGGCGTGGCGGCCCGCGCCGGCAATTCCGCGCAGGACCGCTTCGGCGCCGCCCTGAGCGCGGCCCAGGCCCGCGACGCCGCCGCCGCGGCGCGGGCCCGCGCCGCCGATCAGCGCGACGTCACCGACGCGGCCCGCGCCCGGCAGGCCGACCTGCGCGATCAGGCCGACGCCGCGCGGGTGGCCAGCGACCGCGCGCGGGATGCGGCGCTGCGGAGCGAGGCCAGGGCCGCAGACAAGAAGGCCAGCCTCGCCAAGCCGGCGGACGCCGCGGCCCCGGCGGAAGCCGCGGCTCCGGCGGACGCGGCGGCTCCGGCGGCGCGGGCCCGGCAGGCCGAGGGGCAGCCCTCCGTCGCGGGTGCGCGCACCGCCGAGACCGGACGGACCGAAACCGCCGGTCGGCAGGGTTCCGAGGCCGCCGCGGCCGGGGAGGTTCCGGCCTCCGAAATGGCCGCCACGGCAGACCACGAGGCCGCGTCGATCGACGCGGCGGCGCTGCCGCAGAAGGCCGAGACCGCCGCGCAGCCGGCGGGGTCGAGCCCGTCCGCCTCCCTGCTGGCCCTCATCGCCGCGCTGTCCGAGGGCGGCGCCGCGACCGGGACGGTCAAGGTCGAGGCGGACGGGGACACCGGCACCGCGCCGGCGCAGGACGGCGCGGCGGCGCTCCCCGGAACCGGCGTGGCCGCGGGTCCTCCCGGCACGGACGCGCGGGGCAGCGGCCGCGCGGGCGGAGCCGTCTCGGGGGTCGCCGGATCCGGCCCCGCCACAGCGTCGGCCGGCGGTCACGAACCCGGCAAGGTCGGGCCGGGCAGCGTCCCCGTCGACGGCCCGACGGCCGGTGCCGGCGGCGCGGCGGCCGCGACGTCCGACGCGGCGACCCAGGACTTCCTCACCGTTCTGACCGACGCGGGCCAGGGCGCAGGCCCGCTTCAGACGATGCCCGCGGCGGCGCAGGGCGGTCCGACACCGCCCATACCGACCGGCCAGGCCGTGGACACGTCGCGTGCCGCTCAGGAGGCTGCCGCGCCGAACCAGAGCGCCGCGTCGGTCCGGACCGATCCGCCCATCCCGATCGGCCAGGTGCCGATGACCATCGGCCTGAGGTCCCTGCGCGGATCCAACGAGTTCCAGATCCGCCTCGATCCGGCCGAACTGGGACGCATCGACGTCAAGCTGGAGATCGACAAGGCGCACGGCCGCGTCATGACCCACTTGGTGGTCGACCGGCCCGAGACCCTCGCGCTGCTCCAGCGCGATTCCGGCCAGCTGCAGCAGGCGCTGTCCCAGGCCGGCTTCGATCCCGCGGCCGGCGGCATCAACCTGTCGCTGCGGGGCGACGGAAGCGCCCAGAGCGGCGGCAGCGGTGGTCAGCCGGGCGATTCCCCGCGCGGGGGCGGCACAGGCTGGTCGCGCGATCAGGCGGACGCCCCGCAAGAGATCGCCCCGATCCGCCACCTGCGCGGCTACGGCGGCGTCGACATGAGAATCTAGGCGGGGCGCAGGGCGCCCGCATCGCGGACCGACACGGACACCGACACAGCGCGCATCCGGCCCCTGCGCCAGGACGCGGCACGGGAGAGATCAGCATGACGAGCGGCATATCCAGCCTGACCAGCACGACGAACACCACGGGCTCGTCGACGAGCAGCAGCGGCAACGCCACCGAGATCGCCAGCAACTTCACGCAGTTCCTCACGCTGCTGACCACGCAGCTCAAGAACCAGAACCCCCTCGACCCGATGGACACCAACCAGTTCACGCAGCAGCTGGTGCAGTTCGCCGGCGTCGAGCAGCAGCTGAAGACCAACGACCGCCTCGACAGCATCCTCAGCGCGTCGCAGTCGGCGAGCTCGGCCTCGGCCACGAGCTACATCGGGAAGACCGTGACGGCGGACGGCAGCGCGTCGCAGCTGTCCGGCGGCTCCGCCTCCTGGACGCTGAACCCGGCCCGGGCCGCCTCGAAGGCGGTGATCACGGTCCTGGACTCGAAGAACAACGTCGTGGCCACGCAGACCACCGCCCTCAGCGCCGGCAGCCAGACCTACACGTGGAACGGCAAGACCTCGGCCGGCCTGACCGCGCCCGACGGGAACTACTCGATCAAGGTGGCGGCCACGGACGCCACCGGCTCGAGCGTCGCGGTCGATACGAGCCTGACGGGGGCCGTCGACGAGGTCGATCTCAGCGGAACGTCGCCGGTGCTGGTGATCGGCTCGCAGAGAGTGCCGCTGTCCAGCGTGCAGACCATCGGGTTGTCCACAAGTGGCACTTAACGAATCACATCCGAGTGACTCGCTTCAACATCTCTTAAGCGGGCACAAGTACCTTCAATGCTCGACAGGTCAGTCGAGTGTAGAGCGTATCATGACCGAACCGAGCCGCCCGAGAGTGAAGTACGTGATCGGGCCCGACGGCAGCCCCCTGACGATCGCGGACCTTCCGCCCCCGAGCACCCGTCGCTGGGTGATCCGGCGCAAGGCCGAGGTCGTGGCCGCGGTGCGCGGCGGTCTCCTCAGCCTGGAGGAGGCGTGCAAGCGCTACACGCTGACCACCGAGGAATTCCTGAGCTGGCAGTTCTCCATCGACCAGCACGGCCTTGCCGGCCTGCGGACGACCCGGATCCAGCATTACCGCCACTGATACGCGACGCCCCTGCCGGGCGCCATCGTCCCGGGACGCCGCAGGCGATCCCGGGGCCCATCGAGACCGAGGGTGCCGAGACCCGGCGCATCGGCGGCTCTGGTCGAGGGACTCGCCTCGCGGCCCCGGACCGACGCGAAGGCCTCACGCCCGCAGCGACGACCCGAGACGGCGCCCAGGGACTGGCCCGGTCGACTCCGAGATCCCACGAAGCCGCGTCCGGACCCCGGGCGCGGCTTCGTGCCGTTCCGGGCCCGCCTCCGGACCGGCCGGACCGTCGGCATTAACGACCCGCTAACCACGACCTGGGCAATTTCTGCCGAGCGGACCGCCGGGGTCCGCCAGCGTTAGAGTGCAGCGAATCCTCCCGTGAAGCCGGTTCTCGATCTCGTCACGAAGTTCGGACCGGCCCGAATCGCCGCCATGGCGGCGGTGACGCTGACGCTCATCGGCTTCTTCGCCTTCATCATCCTGCGGGTCTCGCGCCCCGATATGGGCGTGCTGTTCTCCGACCTGTCGATGCAGGACTCCGCGTCCGTGGTCCGGGAATTGGACAGCCGCGGGATCCGCTACGAGACGCGGGGCGATGCCGGGCAGACGATCCTGGCCCCGCGCCCGGACCTCGCCAAGCTGCGCATGGACCTCGCCGGCAAGGGGCTGCCGACCCAGGGCGGCGTCGGCTACGAGATCTTCGACAAGGGCGACGCGTTCTCGTCCACCAACTTCGTTCAGAACGTGAATCACCTGCGCGCCCTGGAGGGCGAGCTGGCGCGCTCGATCCGGGCGATCGGCCGGGTCCAGGCGGCCCGTGTCCACCTCGTCCTGCCGGAGCGCCGCCTGTTCGAGCGGGACCGGGAAAGCCCGAGCGCGGCGATCGTGCTGAAGCTGATGGGCGACCTCGATGCCGGGCAGGTCCGGGCGATCCGCCATCTCGTGGCCTCCGCCGTGGAGGGCCTCAAGCCCGAGCGGATCTCGATCGTCGACGAGCGCGGCCGGCTCCTGGCGGACGGCGCGCGGGATGCCGCGACCGACGTCGCCAGCGGGTTCGAGGACCGGCAGGTCGCCCTCGAGCGGCGCCTGCGCGGCCAGATCGAGGACGTCGTCGCCGGCATCGTCGGCCCGGGCCGGGCCCGCGTCCAGGTCAACGCGGAACTCGACCTCAACCGGGTCGAGAGCCGCTCCGAGACGTTCGATCCCGAGAGCCGCGTCGTGCGCTCCGCCCAGACCCGCACCGAATCGGCGGTCACCGGCAATGCCGAGGGGCAGGTCAGCGTCGGCAACGAGCTGCCCGGCGCCAATGGCGGCGACAAGGCGCCGACGCCCAAGGACGCGACCAACAAGAACGAGGAAACCACGAATTACGAGATCTCCCGGGTCACCAAGACCGAGATCGCCGAGGGCGGCCGGATCAAGCGCCTGTCGGTCGCGGTGGTGCTCGACGGGGTCTACGCCGCCGCGCCCGACGGCAAGCAGACCTATAGCCCGCGCACGCCCGCCGAGATCGAGCGGATCACCGCCCTGGTCCGCGGCGCGGTCGGTTTCGACAAGGCCCGCGGCGACCAGATCGAGGTGGTGAACCTGCGCTTCGCGGAAGCGCCGAGCGTGCCGCAATTCACCGAGCCGACGCTGATCGAGTCGCTGCTCGCCCCCACCAAGGACGACGTGCTGCGCATGGCCGAGCTCGCCGTCCTGGCGCTGCTGACCCTGATCGTCCTCCTCACGGTGGTCCGCCCCCTGGTGCGCCAGGTGCTCGCGCCGGTGCCGGAAGCGCCAGCCCTGACCGCGTCGGGACTGGCGATCCCCGGCGACGCCGCCGTGGTCGCGGGTCCGGGCGGGACCGTGACGGTCATCGACCGCGACAGCCCGACCGCGCGGCTGATGGAGTTCGCCAAGATCAACGGCCAGGTCCAGGCCGAGACGGTCCAGCGCGTGGTCGACATGGTCCGGGCGAGCCCGTCCGAGACCGTCGAGGTGCTGCGCACCTGGATCCAGGAAGAGTGAAGCGTAGGGCGTCGAGGGCAACACGATGGCGGCAGGTGCGGGACAGGGTCTGGCGAACACGCTGGCGACGGCGGGCGGCGATTCGTTCGCGTCGATGCCCGGCCCGCAGCGCGCCGCCGCGCTCCTGCTGATGCTCGGCGAGGAGGAAGGCGCGCCGATCTGGCAGATGCTCGAAGAGGAGGAGATCAAGAAGGTCAGCCACGCGATGGTCCAGCTCGGCACGCTGGAGGCGACCACCGTCGAGAAGCTGATCATCGAGTTCGTGACGAAGCTCAGCAACAGCGGCGGCATCTCGTCCAACTTCGAGCGGACCGAGGCGCTGCTCCTGAAGATCTTCCCGAGCGACCAGGTCTCGCTGATCATGGCGGAGATCAAGGGCGCGTCCGGCAAGCGGGTCTGGGCCTCGATCGCCCAGGTCGATCCGGAGATCCTCGCCTCGTTCCTGCGCAACGAGTACCCACAGACCGTGGCGGTGGTGCTGTCGCGGGTGCGAGCCGACTACGCCGCCAAGGTGCTGACCATCCTGCCCGAGGATTTCGCCATCGACGTCCTCAACCGGATGCTGCGCATGGAGACGGTGCAGAAGGAGGCCCTGCGCCACATCGAGGAGACCCTGCGAGTCGAGTTCGTGTCGACCATCGCCCAGACCCAGCGCCGCGACGCCCACGAGATGATGGCCGACGTGTTCAACGCCTTCGACCGGCAGACGGAGGGCCGCTTCCTCGCCGCGCTCGACCAGGCCAACCGCGGCTCGGCCAAGCGGATCCGGGAGCTGATGTTCACCTTCGAGGACCTGCTGAAGCTCGATCCGGGCAGCGTCCAGACGCTGCTGCGCGGCATCGACAACGAGACCCTGTGCCGCGCGCTCAAGGGCGCCAACGAGCCCACCCGCGGCTTCTTCCTGAGGCAGATGTCGACCCGCGCGGCCAAGAACCTCACGGACGAGATGGCCTCGCTCGGGCCGGTCCGCCTCAAGGAGGTGGACGAGGCGCAGGCCAAGATGACCGAGATCGCCAAGGACCTCGCCGAGAAGGGCGAGATCATGATCGCGAAGAATAGCGCCGAGGAGGAGCTGGTCTATTGAGCGCCCAATCCGCCCGGAGCGCGAAGCCGTTCCTGTTCGAGACCGACTTCCGCAGCGCCCGCCCCAGCGCAGAGGCCCAGCGCGCCGCCGAGGCCGCGGCCCGCGCCGAGGCCGAGGCCCACGCCCGCGGCATGCAGGAGGGCCGGGTCCAGGCCGAGGCGCAGGTTCAGGGCAGGCTCGCCGATGCCATGACCCGCTTGGCGCTCGCCACCGCGGGCCTGATCGCCCAGGCCGACGCGCGCGACCTCGAGCGCGAGGCGCAGGCGGTCGAGGTGGCCATGCTGATCGCCCGGAAGGTGGCCGGCGACGCCCTCGACGCCGCCCCGCTCGCCGGGATCGGCGAGGCGGCCCGGACGGCGCTCCAGCACCTGCGCGGCGTGCCGCACTTGGTGGTGCGGGTGCACGACAGCCTCGTCGAGGACGCCGAGGCCCTGGTGAAGCGCCTCGCCCGCGAGCGCGGCTACGAGGGCCGGCTCGTGGTGCTGGGCGATCCCGACATGGCGGCGGGCGACGCCCGCATCGAGTGGGCGGACGGCGGCATCGTGCGGGAGCGCGCCCGCATCGAGGCGGCGGTGCTCGACGCCCTCGGCCTGCCGACGAGCCCATGAGGAGATCCTGATGTCCGACGATTTCAGCCTGCCCCAGCTCGGCGAGCACGACACCGACTACGCGGCGGGCTCGATCCGCGACGCGCCCACCACGCCGAAGACGGCGGCCGACTTGGAGCAGCTCTTCGACGTGCCCGTGATGGTCTCGGCGGTGCTGGGCTCCGCCCGGATGCCGATCGGCGACCTGCTCCGGCTCGCGCCCGGCGCGGTGCTCGAACTCGACCGGAAGGTCGGCGAGGCGATCGACGTGTTCGTCAACAACCGGCTGGTCGCCCGCGGCGAGGTCGTCCTCGTCGAGGACCGCCTCGGCGTGACGATGACCGAGATCGTCAAGGGTGAGTGATTGTTCGGTGCGGATGCCGGGGGGCTGTCCGCGCCCGGGTTTTGAGAGGGACGAACCATGCGGCTCCTGATGATCGGGCGGCTCAACGGCGAGCTGATCACCGCCTCGAAGATCGCCATGCAGCGCGGCGCCGCCGTCACGCAGGCCGACGCCGTTCCGCAGGGCCTCACCGTCCTGCGCGCGCGGGGCGCCGACCTCATCATGATCGACGTGGGGCTGCCGATCCGGGAGCTCGTCACCGCGTTGGAGGGGGAGCGGATCCGCACGCCGGTGGTCGCCTGCGGCGTCTCGGCGGACGCCTCAGCCGCCGTGGCGGCGATCCGGGCGGGCGCCAAGGAATACATCCCGCTCCCGCCCGATCCCGAGATGATCGCGGCGGTGCTGGAGGCAGTCGCCACCGACCGCGCCGCCTTCGTCTGGCGCGACCCGTCCATGGAGCGGGTGGTCAAGCTCGCCGAGCAGGTCGCCCGCTCCGAGGCCTCGGTGCTGATCACCGGCGAGAGCGGCACCGGCAAGGAGGTGCTGGCCCGGCACGTCCACCAGAAGTCCAACCGGGCGGGCAAGCCCTTCGTCTCGGTGAACTGCGCGGCGATCCCTGAGGCCCTGCTCGAGTCCGAGCTGTTCGGCCACGAGAAGGGCGCGTTCACCGGCGCGGTCGCCCGGCGCATCGGCCGGTTCGAGGAGGCCAACGGCGGCACGCTGCTCCTCGACGAGATTTCCGAGATGGACGTGCGCCTGCAGGCCAAGCTGCTGCGCGCCCTGCAGGAGCGGGTGATCGACCGGGTCGGCGGCACCGCCCCGGTCCGGGTCGACATCCGCGTGCTCGCCACCTCGAACCGCAACCTCGCCGAGGAGGTCCGCAAGGGCACGTTCCGCGAGGACCTGCTCTACCGCCTCAACGTCGTCGGGCTGCGGCTCCCGCCGCTGCGCGAGCGACCGGCCGACATCCTCGAACTCGCCACTCACTTCGCCCGGAAATACGCCGCCGTGAACGGGATGCCGGTCCGCCCGCTCTCCGCGGAGGCCCGGGCGCTCGTGCTGCGGAACCCGTGGCGCGGCAACGTGCGCGAGTTGGAGAACACCCTGCACCGGGCGGTGCTGCTCGCCTCGGGCGACGCGATCGGCCCGGAGGCGATCCTCTCGCCCGAGGGCGAGACCTTCGCGGCGGAGGGGCCGGCCGCGCGCGCCGCGCAGGCCGCCGAGGCCGCCACCCGCGGGCTGGTGGGCCGGACCGTGGCGCAGGTCGAGTGCGACCTGATCCTCGACACGCTGGACCATTGCCTCGGCAACCGGACCCACGCGGCCAAGATCCTCGGCATCTCGATCCGGACCCTGCGCAACAAGCTCAACGAGTACGTCTCGGCCGGTCTCGACGTGGCCGAGCCCGGCAGCGTCCGGGCGAGCGTCGCCTGCGGCTGACGCGCGTGTCCCTGTAGGGGCTTCGGGATCGGCTTCACCCCGCCATCCCGGGGCCGGGCAGCGGAGCCCGGGATCCCGACGCGCCAGCGCAGGGCGGACCCGGGCCGTGACGGGAGCGGAGCGGGAGAGACGCTCTAGCGCCGCCCGCCCTGGGCCGCCTTGTGGGCCTCGGCCTGGGCCGCGAAGGCAGCGTCGAGCTTGCGCAGGGATTCGTAGCGGGCGACGTCGCCCTCGACGTCGCGGATCGTCTCCTCGACGAGGTGGCGCTGAAGGGCGACCCGCGGATCGTCGGGCGGGAACGCCTCCCGCTCCTGCAGCCGGAGCACGGCCTGCCGCACGACCGTGTAGACCGCCTCGCGCTCCTCACGGGTCATCGACGGCTGGATCGCCTTCGCGACGAGATCGGAGAAATCCGACATGGACCGTTAGACTTCGCTCATCCAGGGGCGCCCGGTTCGCCGGGCCGCCTCCCTCTACAGATCGCGCGCCCCGGGATCCAGATCCCGGGGCCGCGGTCCCCGCGACTACATCCGCTGGTCGCGGATGCCGGCGATCAGCAGCGCGGACGAGCTCCAGATCACCAGGAAGCAGAAGAACGACACCAGCAGGGAGTGGCCCCGCTCGGGATAGAGGCTGTCGGTCGGCAGGACCGGCGGCACGAACGTGGCCAGGAAGATGTGCTGCTTGCTGGCCGAGATGCGGGCCCGGTCCAGCAGGCTGTGGGCCGACTCCTCGAGCTTCTCGGCGATGGTCCGCTCGACCAGCAGGCCCTCGTACTGGAGCAGCGCCTCGGTCATGTTCTGGCCGCCGGCAGCGGCGTTGGCGCTCGTCAGCTCGTCCTGAAGCGCCTTCATCTGCTGATCGATGGCCGCGATGTTGGCCACCAGCGTCTGGATCGAGCGCGAGCGCTCGTCGAGATTGGAGCTGCGCAGGACCTGCAGGTCGTTCTCGGCCTTCAGCTTGTCCTTCCGCAGGAGGGTCAGCGTGGTCAGCGTCCCCTCGGCGGTCTTGATCGGATCGATCACGCCCCACTGGTTGCGGAACGCCTGGAGCGCCACGTGCGCCTTGCTCAGCCGGTCCTGCGCGGTCTTCGCGTCGGCCTCGGCCTGGGCGACCATGTCGGCCTGCGCGCGCTTCGAGATGTCGTTGATCAGCGCCTCGGAGCGCGACACCACCGCCTGTGCGATGGTCAGGGCGTCCTCGGGCGTGAAGGCGCGCACGGACAGCCGGATCACGCCCGAGATCGAGTCGATATGCGCCTCGACGTGCTTGCGCCAGTATTTGGTCAGGTCCTCGATGGGATCACTGGGGTCGAAGCGGGCCCAGAAATCCGCCTCGGACCGGGAGAACATCTTGGAGATGCCGATGCTCTTCTCGAGCGCCTCGACCAGCGTCTGACTGTTGATGAAGTCGCGGACGATGAAGCTGTCCTGGCTGTTGTGCTTCTGAATGAGGTTCGTGTACTGGCCGAGCGAGATGTTCTCCATCGGCTCGACATTGCCGCGGACCGCGAACTGGGCTTCGGCGACGTACTGGTTGGACGCGAACGCGAACAGGTAGAGCCCGACCACGAGGGTCGGCAGGAGCACGAACAGGCCGACGCGGCGGATGATCCGCGCGCCGTAGGTCGAGGTGTCCTCCTCGCGGGGGCGCAGGCCCGGCAGACGGCTCCAGTCGAGACGCTGCCGCACCGTGGTCACGAGGGCCCGCGCGGTGCGCTTCTCCGGCACCGGCCGGATCGTCTCCGCACTGCGCCGCAACTCCGTCATGGTCGGAGCGGCGAACGTCACGATCTCGCCTTCGCGCGTGTCGTCCTTGACGTCGTCGAAGCTCATCCGCTCTTTGTTCCTGGGTCTGCGCCGGTTCCGCTGCCGCGGCGCCGGCCGAGGGGCGGCCCGTGCGCGGTGACCGGGATCCCGTTCTTTTAGGCCCTTTTTATGGCGCCCGGCCCGACCGCCTCTCGGCTGCTGCACCGCGGCGACGGGGGCCGTAGCCCGGGACGGGTATCGCGTCCTACAGTCTCTGGATGATGACAGAACCGCGTGCCGCGGCCCCGGATGGCCGCCCGGCCGGCCGCACGGCCAAGACCAACCTGTCCGAGATCGTGGTCGTCTGCTCCAAATGCGCCAAGCGGCAGGGCCTGCGCGGGCGCGATCTCCGCGCGCTGCTGAAGAAGGCCGGGAAGCGGGCCGCCCGCGACGGGGGAGCCGGGCGCCGGCAGAAGCTCCGCATCGTGGAATCGGGCTGCCTCGGTCCCTGCCCGAAGCGCGCCGTGGCGGTCGCGACCGGCGCGAGCCTGGCCGCGGGCCGGGTCGTCCTGCTCGACCCCGCGGCCGATGCCGCCGAGGCGCTCGCCGCGGTGCTTAATCCCGTCCTGCCGCGCCGTGCGGTCCCCGAATTCGGCCCCAATACGACTCTAGCGGCGATACCACCCGACGAATCGCCGCCGGTCCGCTGACCGGCACAACCTGGAGCGCGCTCTTGCCCGCCTCTCGACGCGAGGCCCTCACACCGTGACCGGCGACCGCGTTTCCCGGAAGCGGCGGGCGGCCCACGCCGCGCTGCGTCGCCTGCCGCTGTTCGGCACCCTGATCGGCCTCGGCCTCGCGGTCTGGCTCGTGGCGACCAACGATCTCGCCGCCGTGGCCGCGGCCTTCGGGCGGATCGGCGTGGCGGGCTTCGCCGGCGTCACGCTGGTGCGGATCCTGGTCATCCTGCTCTGCGGGCTCGCCTGGGCGCGCATCCTCGACGGTCTGGCGCCCGCGACGGCTCCGGCCTGCCTGATCCTGCGCTTCGTCCGCGAAGGCATCAACGTGCTCCTGCCCGTGGCCTCGGTGGGCGGGGACGTCCTGGGCGCCCGCCTCCTGACCTTCTGGGGAGTCGCCGGCTCCCTGGCGGCCGCCTCCGTCCTGGCCGACATGCTGTTCCAGGTCGGAACACTCGCCCTGTTCGCCGGGCTCGGCGCCGGCCTCCTGAGCCGGGTCGAGGGCGCCGAGGCGGCCGCCCTCGCCAGCTGGACGCTGCGGACGCTCGTCGTGGCCGGGCTGGCGGTGGCGGCGTTCTTCGCTCTCCAGCGGACCGGCATCGTGCGGGTGCTCGAGGACCGCGTCGCCGCCCTCGGACGGCGCTTCGTGCGCGAGGCCGAGGCCCGCCCCGAGCCGAACCGCCGGATCCAGGGCGCGCTGGACGCGGTCTGGGCTCCGGGTCGCCGGGGCCATCTCGCCCAGTCCTTCGCCCTTCACGCCCTGGCCTGGCTGCTCGGCACGGCCGAGGTCGCGGTCGTCCTCGCCTGCATCGGCGTGGACCATGTCGGCTGGGCCGACATCCTGGTGATCGAGGCGCTGAGCCAGGCGATCAAGGCCGCTGCCTTCCTGGTTCCGAGCGGGCTCGGCGTCCAGGAAGGCGGGCTCGTGCTGGTCTGCGGCCTGTTCGGCATCGACGCCGGGACCGCCCTCGCCCTGTCGCTCGCGCGCCGCGTGCCCGACGTGGTGCTCGGCCTGCCGGCCCTGCTCGTCTGGCAGAACCTCGAGGCCCGCCGCGCCGGCGTGCGCGCGGCCACACCCAGTTGCGACCGTCCGTGACCCGAGACCTTCCCGTGCCGACACGCCCGATGCGCCGGATGCGCGAGGTCCCGAAGCCGCGCCTGCTGCGGATCGCGCTCGCCGCGCTCGCCGCACTGGGCGCGGTGGCCGGAGGACTGCTCGCCGCCGGACCGGCCGTCGCGCAGAGCGTCACCCTCGATCTCGGTGCCGGCGGCACCACCGAGCGCGCCCTCCAGCTCGTGGCGCTCATCACCGTCCTGGCGGTGGCCCCCTCGGTGCTGGTGATGGCCACGGCCTTCACCCGCATCGTCGTGGTGCTGTCGATCCTGCGGTCGGCGCTGGGCACCCAGACGGCGCCGCCGACCGCGGTGCTCGTCAGCCTCGCGCTGTTCCTGACCGCCTTCGTGATGGCCCCGACCGGCCGCGCCGCCTACAGCGCCGGCATCGAGCCGCTGATCGCCGGCCGGATCACGCAGGCGCAGGCGTTCGAGCGCGCCTCGGCACCGTTCAAGACCTTCATGCTGCGCAACGTCCGCGAGAAGGACCTGAAGCTGTTCCTCGACCTCGCCAAGGTGCCGGCGCCGAAGGGCCCCGAGGATGTCGGCCTGGAGATCGTGACACCGGCCTTCATGATCTCGGAACTGCGCCGCGCCTTCGAGATCGGCTTCCTGCTGTTCATCCCGTTCCTGATCATCGACCTCGTGGTCGCCTCGGTGCTGATGGCCGTCGGCATGATGATGGTCCCGCCGGCCACGGTCGCACTGCCGTTCAAGCTGATCTTCTTCGTGCTGGTCGACGGCTGGACCCTCGTCGCCGGATCCCTGGTCCAGAGCTACGGCGGATGACGGCGGCGTCCCGGGCCGTCAGTCCGCCCGGGACGCCGCGTCGACGATCCGGACCGCCGCGAAGCCCTCCGCGCGCGAGGGCGGCTCGAACAGTCGGTCGACGGAGCGGACGCTCGCCTCGGGAACCTGCCGGTCGGCGGTGCGCCGCCGGTTCCGTTCGAGGGCGACCGCGAGCGGCGCGCGGATCCAGACCGCCTCCGCGGCGACACCGCGGGCTCGCGCGATGGCGAGGATCGGCGCGCGGTGCTGCCGGCCAGGCAAGGCCGCGTCGAAATAGACGCGGCCGAGCTGAGGTCGCTGCCGGGCGATCCAGGGGGACTTGCCGGCCCCCTGCAGCCCGCACACGACCACGAGCCGCTCGACCGAGTCCGCCGCGAGCGCCGCGCGCAGCGCCGCGAGGGCCAGCCGCCACGCCTCGGCGTTCCGTTCGGGCGTCCAGACGCGGCCGCGCTCGGTCTCGAGGAAGGCGTCCGGGTCGATGACGACCGCCGCGCTCACCCGGGGGGCGTACCGGGTGTCTCCGCGCTGCTCTGCTGCTGGCCGCCCTGCGCACCGTCGGCCGCCGCCTCGCCGCCCGCCCCCGGCGCGTCGGGGCGGCCGCGATCGGGGGCGGCGGCATCCGGATAGCGCTTGCGATACTCGGCCAGGAAGGCCGACAGCGTCTGGACCTTCGTGGCGCGCGCCGCGATGTCCCGGAAGCCCGGTGCCCGGGTCGGGTCGGTGCCGGTCAGCAGCGCGAAGGTGCGGGCGTCCGGACTCGCAGCCATCCCTTCCGAGAACTTCGCCTTGAGCCGCTCCAGGCCCATGGCCTCGTGCGCGAGATCGTAGGCGATCGCGGCGCGCACGACATCGGCGCGCGCCTGCTCGTCCAGCGGCTGGCCGGACTGCCACGCGTCGCCGAGCAGCGCCTCGTGGGCCTCCCCGGCCTCGCGCCAGCGGCGCGCGCCCCAGTAGATGTCGGCGCGGAGACGGTCGATGTCCGGGCCGCTCTCGTCCTCGATCGTTTCCAGCGCCAGATCGGTGCGGGTGAGGTCCGACAGGGCCCTGGCGCGGACGAGCCCGCGGGCGCGCCTCAGCTCGCCCGGTAGCTCGGGGAGCTCGGTGGCGTCGAGGACCTTCAGGGCCTCCATCGGCTTGTCGTCCATCAACCGGATCGTCGCGAGCCGCGCCGCTACCGCGGATCGCGCCGGGCCGGTGAGGCGATTGTCGATCTGGTACTGCAGCAGGTCGGCGGCCGGATCGAGGAGGTCGAGGGTCACGAGGCGGTCGGCCAGCCGGCGCACCACCTCGTCGCCGCGCCGCCCGATCGGGCTCAGCTCGCGGAAATCGAGGAAGAGCGCCACGGCCTCGACCCCGGGCAGCGTGTTGCCCCTGTCGGTGAGGTAGAGGTTCTCGAAGGCCGTCTGCGCCTCCCGCGTCAGGGCCGCCGTCCCGGGGGCGTTGGGGGCGGAGACGTTGGCCCGGCGCACCGCCGCGAAGGCGTCGCGCCACCGGCCGGCGGCGAGGTAGAGGCGGGCGAGGCCCGCGGTGATGCCATCCTCGGTCGGGCCGCCGTGCCAAGTCAGGCCGAGCCGCTCCAGCTTCTCGATGGCGGCCTCGGGGGCCAGCTTGCCGGAAGCCTGAGCCAGGAGCGCGCCGCGCAGGGCGGCCTCGACCGAGACCGGGCGCACGGCCGAATCGTCGAGCCGGGCATAGGCGTCCAGGGCCGCCTCGGTCTGGCCGGTGGCCTCGGCCACGCGGGCGCGAACCAGGGCCAGCCGATCACGGATCCAGGGCGGCAGGGCGCGCTCCGCCTCGGCGCGCGCGGCGGCGGTCTCGGCATCGCCGTTCTCGATCGCCGATTCGGCGGCGCGGGCCCGGATGAGCTGCGCGACGTCCGCGGGATAGCCGTTGGCCAGCGGCAGCACCTTGAGGAAACCCAACTCCGCCGTCTTCCAGTCGCCCGCCCCGGCCGAGGCCATTGCCCGCCACAGAGCGGCCTCGCGGTCGTCGACCAGGGGCGGGACGCTGAGGGCCTTCAGCGCCTCGGCGTTCCGGCCGATCCGCACCAGGGCGATGCCCCGCAGGAGGGCGGTCTCGCGCTGCGTGGCCAGGAGCGGATCGTCGGCGGCCGCGATCTCGAGGGCGATCAGGCCCTCGTAGTCGAGGCCGTTGGCGAGGTCCGCGCGTGCCAGCGCGAGGCGGGCCGGGCCGCGCTCCGACGGCGGCGCCGCCACAGCCGCGTCGAAGAGGCCGCGCAGGGTCTCGCGGACATTCCCCATCCGGGCGCGCTCCCAGGGCTCCCGCGCGATCGCGAGGGTTCCCGCGTCGGTGAGCACCGTGTCCGGCTTGCGCGCCGCCATCGAGGCGGCGAGGCCGCCCTCGCGGCCGATCGAGACGCCCTCGAACTCGGGCCGCACCGCCAAGTCGTCGGCGCCGGCGAGCACCGCGAGGCCGTGCCGGCTCGGCAGGATCTCGAAATCGACGAAGCGACGGTTCTTGGGATTGCCGACGGGGCGCTGCGCGGCCGACGTGACCACCGCGATCCGCTCGTCGTCGAGGGCGAGCCACGTCGTCGATCCGGGATGCGGCAGAGTCAGGGTGACGGCGATGCGGCCCGACGGGTCGGGCTTGCGGACGGGATCGATCGTGTCGCTCGGACTCAGCGTATCCCCCGCCGAGAGTTCCCAGGCCACGCCGGTCCCGGTGGTGACGGCGTTGAGATCGACGAGGCGGCCGGGCGGGACCGGGAACCGCACGACCGTGAGCGGACCGGTCCGGGTGGGCGCGCCCGTCGGTGCGAGACCCTGGCTTGGCGGCGGGACGACCACCGGCTCGGCGGTCTCGAAGGCCAGCGTCGCGATGCCGCCGCGCTCGAACAGGACCGCCGGCGGGAGGGTCTTGAACGGGAAGAGCAGGCCGCCGCCGGCCCGGCGCGTCGGCGGCGGTTCGGGCGGGCGAGACGCGAGTGCCGGCGCCGGGACGGGGGCCGGACGCGGCGCGACCGGGGGGCGACGGGGCCGGCTTCGCGGCGGCGGGCCCCGGCACCTCGACGGCGGCCGTGGCCGGCTCCAGCGGCTTGCGGCGGACCACGTCCACCAACATGGCGCCGTCCTCCCGCTCCGTGCCGATCGTGAACCCGTCCTCGGGCGTGATCAGGAGGCTCGCCGAGTTCGCGTCGGTCTCCGTCGCCAGCTTGGCGATCCCGGGCCGCGGACGGCCGCGGGTTCCGCTCGGATCGATGGTCCAGGCGCCGATCACCCGCACGCGCGTCGCGGGCCCCTCGGCGGTCACCGCGGAGACGGCCTCCGCGGGCAGACGCAGCGACAGCCGCGTCAGGGTCGGGAGCAGCGCCAGCTCGAGCGAAAGCGTCCGGCGCACCGGTTCCGGGGTGCGCGCCCTGAGCGCCTCCTCGGCAACCCGGGCCCGACGGGCGAGCTCGGCAACCACCTCGGGCGGCAGCGGCGGCATGAGGCCGGACCACCCTTCCGGAAGCAGATCCACGAACACGCGCTCGCCGGCCGACTGGACGTTGACCCGGCGGGGACGCTGCAGGGCGAGGCGGAGACCCGTGCCGTCGGGATCGCGGCGGACGCTGGCGATGAAGGCCGGCATCTCGTCCACGAGATGCTCGGGTCCGGGCGCGACCCGCTCGCCGTAGCTGACGAGCAGCACGCCGCCGGCGAGCTTCGCCTTGACCGTGACCGGCTTGTCGAAGGTGAGCACGATCCGGCCGTAGCCGCCGGCCCCGGTGCCGGCCTCGCTGCCCTTCATGCTGACGAGCCGCGCGGCCAGCGCCGGAGCGAGCCCGGCTAGGAGGGCGAGCAGCGCCAGCGACGCGGTCAGCAGCCGCGCGCCACGTCCTCGACCGACCCGGGGTCGCCCGCCAACCGATCCCATCGCCTCGCCGATCCGAACCCGGCGCGCGGCCCCCGAGGGGTTCGCGGCGCGCGGCGCCACATCTCGGCGGCATCGTGATCGACCGCGGCTAACACTGGCTTAACCGTAACCGGAAAAGGCCGCGGGCCGCGGCGGGCTCAGCCGCTCAGGGCGACGGCGCGGTCGAAGGCCTGCGGGAAGCCTGTCAGCGGCACCGTGATGGTGGCCGGCTCGGTGCCGCCGGCCTTCTCGCCGGTCACGGTCAGCGCCTTGGCGGTGCGCATGCCGTCGAGGGCGAGCGTCGGGAAGCTGATCGCCACGATGCAGCCCTCGGCGCTGCAGGTCGTGTAGGGGGCGCCCTTGCCGAGGGTCTGCTCGTCGAGCTTGAAGGTCACGCCCGGCTCGATGGCGAGCCCGAAGGGCATCAGCACGATCCCCTCGGCCCGGCCGTTCGCGGGCGTCTGCAGCTCGAAGCCGAACTTGCGCCGGCCGGTCCGCGAATCGCCCTGCGCCTGGGCCACGATGCAGGTGACCTTGTCGCTCGGGCGCGTGCAGGTCATCGTCCAGTCGCCGTAGCTCTCGCTGACGGTGCTGGCGCCGGTGGGCCACGCGGCGTGCGCGGCCGCAGGCGCGGCGGCCTCCTCGGGCTTCGCCGCCTCGGCTGGCTTGGCCGCCTTGTGGGGAGCCGGCTTCGGCCGCGGTTTGGGCTTGGGCTTCGCGGGCGCTTCGGCGGCCGGCGCGGCCGCGGGCTCGGCATCCTGCGCGCGCGCCGCCAGGATCGGGACCGCCGTGAGCGACGTCGCGATCAGGCTGAGACGCAGAAGCGCACGAAATGTCGGCATGGAATCACGATCCCCCGGAGAGCCATTGGGCGGCAGTGCCGCCTAATGCTCAAGCCGGGGCGACGCAATCGCCAGGGGCAGCGCCGGTGGGTTGCGCGCTTCTCAGAGAGGATTCGGGCCGCCGATGGAGCGGGCGAGGGCGCAGCGGCGCGCGAAGGCACTCTCTGCGCCGCTGCGCACCGTGCGGGCGACCGCGAAGACGAGGGTCAGGAAGCCGGGATCGCGATCGGCGGTCTCGACGGCCGGGCCGGGGATCCGGGATGTGATGAGCGCGAGCATGGCGGACTCCAGATGCGAGGTGCCGGGCGTTTCGGAGTTCCCCAGTTCCTGCGGTCCTTTGTGCGACCTTGCTGCACCGCAATATGAGACCTGCATCCCGAGCCTGCCACTGAGCAGACGTTGGGGGACGCATGCATCGAACTCATGGTTCGCGCCGCGTCCGGGAAAGGACGCGTTAACGAACGGTCGGGCGGGCGCGGTTGACCGGCGACGGGCGAGCCGCCATTGAGCGCGTTTCCGGCGACTCGGACCCTGGACCGCCCCGGCCCCGCCCCGGCGGCGCGGGCCTGTCGCCGCACTGTCACACGCGCGCCATAACCCGCCCGCGAGCCAGATGAGCGGACGCGCCCGGCGCCCGCCAGACGAGGATGTCCCGCATGACCGATCAGCCGACCCGTCACCCGATCCATGGCCGCATCACCGGCCCCATCGTGATGATCGGCTTCGGCTCGATCGGCCGGGGCACCCTGCCGCTCATCGAGCGCCATTTCGAGTACGACCGCGCGCGCTTCACGGTGATCGACCCGGTCGACACGCATCGGCCTCTCGCCGAGAAGCACGGCCTCCGGTTCGAGAAGGTCGCCCTGACGCCGGAGAACTACCGCGCCGTGCTCACGCCGCTCCTCACCGAAGGAGGCGGCCAGGGCTTCTGCGTCAACCTGTCGGTCGATACCTCCTCGCGCGCCATCATGGAGCTCTGCCGCGAGCTCGGCGCCCTCTACATCGACACCGTGGCCGAGCCCTGGCCGGGCTTCTACTTCGACAAGACCAAGAGCCAGGGCGACCGCACCAACTACGCGCTCCGCGAGAACATCCTCGACGCGCGCGCGCAGAAGCCCGGCGGCACCACCGCGGTCTCCTGCTGCGGCGCCAATCCCGGCATGGTCTCGTGGTTCGTCAAGCAGGCGCTCCTGAACATCGCCCAGGATACCGGCCTCCAGCGGCCGGAGCCGAAGACCAAGGCCGAGTGGGCCGCCCTGATGAAGGACCTGGGCGTGAAGGGCGTCCACATCGCCGAGCGGGACACCCAGCGCGCCAAGACCCCGAAGCCGCGGGGGGTCTTCGTCAACACGTGGTCGGTCGAGGGCTTCGTCTCCGAGGGCAATCAGCCGGCCGAGCTCGGCTGGGGCACGCACGAGACCTGGAAGCCCGCCAACGCCCGTGAGCAGGAGAAGGGCTCACGCTGCGCGATCTACCTGCTGCAGCCGGGGGCCGACACGCGGGTGCGCACCTGGGTGCCGACCGCCGGCTCGCAGTTCGGCTTCCTCGTGACCCACAACGAGGCGATCTCGATCTCCGACTACTACACGGTGCGCGAGGGCGATAAGCCGGTCTTCCGGCCCACCTGCCACTACGCCTATCACCCGGCCGACGACGCCGTGCTGTCGCTCCACGAGATGTTCGGCAAGGCGGCCCAGGTGCAGGAGCAGCACCACATCCTCGACGAGACCGAGATCGTCGACGGCATCGACGAGCTCGGCGTGCTCGTCTACGGCCACGAGAAGAACGCCTACTGGTACGGCTCGCAGCTCTCCATCGAGGAGACCCGCCGGGTCGCCCCCTACCAGAACGCCACCGGCCTGCAGGTGACCTCGGCGGTGCTCGCCGGCATGGTCTGGGCCCTGGAGAACCCGGAGGCCGGCATCGTCGAGGCCGACGAGATGGACTTCCGCCGCTGCCTGGAGGTCCAGACCCCGTATCTCGGCCCGGTCGTGGGCGTGTACACGGACTGGACGCCGCTCACTGACCGTCCGGGCCTGTTCCCGGAGGACATCGACACCAGCGATCCGTGGCAGTTCCGCAACGTGCTGGTGCACGGCTGAGCCTCCGCGCCGAGCGGGCGCGGGCCGCTGTCGGCGGCGCGGATGTCCGGCAAGTCCGAGATCCGCGCCGGCCGTGACCGGGTCGCCCCTGCCCCGCCGCGATGGGTCACGGCCCGACGGCGGGGCTGTGCCAGACCGGGCGGTGCCTCCCCTCGGCCCCGCGCCGCGGAAGCACGGACACCGCGGGCCGCGAGCGATCGCGGCGCGTCGATGGTTCGGCTACTCGGCCTGACGCCGCGTCACGAGGGTCCGACCCGGCTCGACCTCGTTCTTGTCCTGGTACAGCGGCACGATCGCGCGCAGCCAGCCGCGGACCTCGCGGCCGCCGTAATTCCGCTCGACCACGTCGTGGGTGAGGTAGGCCTGCAGGTTCACCGGCCCGAAATTGTAGCCGACGAGCCCGCCCACCGCGATCTGGCCCTGCGGCCGGTAGCTCGCCACCCCGGTGGGAAGGTCCGTCGAGCCGAAGGCCACCGCGCCGATCTGCCAGGAGCCGAATTTCTTCGTCATGGTCAGGTCGAGGTTCATGTAGTCCGGGTAGAGGGTGCCGCTGGGCGAGCGCGTGTCGAGGAAGACGCCGTAGAGCAGGTTCGCCGTCAGGTTCCAGCCCTGACCGGTGTAGCTCAGCGCGAAGCGGTGGGTCAGAGAGGCTGACTGCGTCAGGAACCGCGTCTGGATCGGCAGGTAGCCGCCGAACAGGTAGCTGAAGCCGACATCGCCGCCGAGGTCCCAGGCGAGCTGGGCGGCCAGCAGCTGCTGCCCGACGCCGCTCTGGTATGGGGCGCCCCGGCTGCTCGCCGCCGCGATCGGCTGGGTGAAGAAGAACTGGAGGCGCGCGCCCGCGACGTTCCAGGGCGTCGCCCACGCGAAGGTCGGCAGGTTGACGTTGGTCGACGAGTCGCGCGGGAGGGTACCGCGCACGCCGAAGCTGGACAGGTTCACGAAATACAGGCCGACCGGCAGCTGGTCGCCCACCGGCAGGCCGACCGTCTGTCCCGGCTGCGCCGCGGACGCCGCCCGCGCGGTCGTCGCCGTCGACGCGGCGGTGATCGGAGCCGAGACGGCAAGAGCCGCCGCCGTGATCCAACGTGACGTCAGGCTAAAACCGGCCATGGGAACCCTGAACCCGAGCCCCGTCATTCGGGGCCGATCAGGGTTTGACGGGCGCTCACTCCGACAGCATCCCGCCGTTACGGCCAAGCTGTGCGCGATCGCACCGCTTCGACAGACCGATCTCTCGGCGGGGGGACTAAATCACTGATCCTCGACTTCGACGACGAAGTCGCTGCGATAGGTCGTGCCCTCCACCGGGTTCGAGATCCAGCGGCAGCGGCCGACCCGCACATCGTGGCCGGCGTGGAAATGCCCGGAGATCCACAGCCCCGGCCGCTCGGTCTCCGCGAGGTCGTCGAGGGCCGTGCTGGCGTAGAAGGCCGGCACCCACCAGGGGACGCCGGGCGCGTCCCGGAAGCGATCGGCCGCGAGCGGGCTCGCGGGGTGATGGGTCACCACCACGGTCGGCCCGTCGTGCGGGGTCCGGAGCGCCGCGTGCAGGGCCGCCCGCTCGATCCGGTGCTCCGCCATCGCGTCCGCCGGCTGCCACGGGCTGCCGTCGGCCTTGCGGATCGAGCCGAGATACTCCCGCGAGCCCGTCACGGGGTCGGTCATGCGGGACGCCGCGTAGGCCACCGGATCGTCGGGCCGGTTCGGCGCGTCCGGTCCGAGCCAGCGCCCGGCGAGCGCCCAGTCGCTCCAGAGGGTGGTACCGACGAAGCGGACGCCGTCGATGACGCAGCTCCGCGCGCGCTGGAGCAGGTGGATCCGCGCGCCGAGCCCGTTGAGGCGGCCGACCTCGGCCTCGAGGGCGGCGAGCAGCTCCGGCGCGGTGCGCCGATCCCCGGTCGGCGCGTAGCGCTCGTGGTTGCCCGGCACCAGCACGACCGGCCGCCCCTGCGCGAGATGCAGCAGCGCCGCGAGCCCCCGCTCGGGATGCCCCTCGTGGAGGTCCCCCGGGCAGGCGAGCAGGTCGAACGGTTCCGCGGGCGGCGCGATCAGGTCGAGGCGCCGCCGCTCCAGATGCAGGTCCGAGATGGGGAAGATGCGCATGATGGTCGCTGCCGTGTCGCCGCTCGGGGCCGCTAGCCCGCGGCTCTGCGCTCGGCCGCGGCCGCCTTGAGGATGTCGGCGGCCGAGTCGGCGTTGAGGATCGCGATCCCGGCCGCCACGACGAGGTCGGGCCAGGGGGACGGGTGGAGGGCCGTCACCAGGCCGGCGGCGATGATCGCCAGGTTGGCGACGGCGTCGTTGCGCGCCGAGAGGTAGGCCGCCCGGGTCAGGCTGCCCGAGCCGGAGCGGTGCCGGGCGAGCATGAGCGCGCAGGTGAGGTTGACGGCGAGCGCCCCGAGCCCCGCGAGGGTCAGAGGCAGAGCGGCGGGGGCAGTGAAGTCGGCGATCTTGCCGTAGGCCGCCCAGGCCCCCGCGAGCGCCGGCAGGAGCAGGATCCCCGCCATGGCGGTGCCGAGGCGGGCGCGGTTGCGCGCGCTCCAGCCGAGGCCCGCGAAGATCAGCAGGTTGATCGCCGCGTCCTCGAGGAAGTCGAGACTGTCGGCGATCAGCGCCACCGAGCCGATGGCGAGCGCCACCGCGATCTCGATGCCGAAATAGCCGAGGTTGAGCGCCGCCACGCGGGCGACGACCGGGCGGAGGGCGGGCGGCGCGGGCCGGGGCGCATCATCGGCGATCACGGGACGCCTCTTCGCCGACGCGCGCGGCCCTGTCGAGCGGCTGTTGAGAAAAGCCTGTCCGCGGCTCAAGAAAGTTCGAGGCCGTTACGCCTTTGTCCGGGTGGATTCGGCGCCGCGATCGTGCGACGCCGTTGCCGGAGCCGGCAACACGAGACGCATGACCGGCCGGAACCGGAGGTCTGCCGCGTCATGCTGCCCGAACTGCGCGTGCTCTATTTCGAGGATCTCGAGGTCGGCCTGTCGGAGACCCTGTCGAAGACCATCGCCTCCTCCGACGTGGTGGGCTTCGCCGAGATCACCGGCGACCGCAACCCGATCCACCTGTCCGAGCACTTCGCCGCGCGCACGCCGTTCGGCACCCGCATCGCCCACGGCCTCTACACGGCCGGGCTGATCTCGGCGGTGCTCGGCACCCGCCTTCCGGGGCCCGGCGCCGTCTACATCTCCCAGACCCTGAACTTCCGCGCCCCGGTGCGGATCGGCGACGTCGTCGACGTCACCGTGACGGTGGCCGAACTCATGCCCGAGCGGCGGCGCGCGCGCCTCGCCTGCCGGTGCTCGGTGGGCGGCGAGACGGTTCTCGACGGCGAGGCGCTGGTGAAGGTGCCGACCAAGGCCGAGGCCGACCCGCTGGCGAACCGCTCCGACCGGTCACAGGGCTGAGGTGGCCCCGGCCCCGGAGCCCCTCAACGACCCGGACGACCCCCGCCTCGAGCCCTACACCCGGATGCGCGAGCGCGACCTCGTGGGCCGCGCCGGGCGCTTCATCGTCGAGGGCGAGGTGACCCTGCGGCTGCTGCTCGGCCGCCGCAGCCGGTTCCGCGCCGAATCGATCCTCCTCGCGCCCGAGCGCTGGCCGGGCCTCGCCGCCGACGTCGCCGCCTGCCCGGAGCCGCCGCCGATCTACAGCGCCTCCAAGGCGGTGATGAGCGCCGTGACGGGTTTCCCGATCCACCGCGGCGTCCTCGCGGTCGGCCTGCGCGGGCCGGGGCCCGACGCGGCCGCCCTCGTGCCGCCGCCGCCCGCGCCCGCCCTGGTGGTCGGCCTGGCCGGCCTGACCAATCACGACAATGTCGGCGCCGCCTTCCGCAACGCGGCGGCCTTCGGGGCCGACGCCGTTCTCCTCGACGGGGCGACTTGCGACCCGCTCTACCGCAAGAGCATCCGCGTCTCGGCCGGGGCCGCCCTGATCCAGCCCTTCGCGCGGCTCCCGGACGGGCAGGACTGGCTGCGGCTGGCCGAGACCCTCGACCTCCGGCCGCTCGCCTTCAGTCCGGGGGCGAGCGAGACCCTGGACGCGCGCGCCGCCCCGCCGCGGGCGCTCCTGATTCTCGGCACCGAGGGCCCCGGCCTCGACGCGGCGACGCTGGCCCGGGCGCGGCCGATCCGGATCCCGATGGCCGCCGGCTTCGACTCGCTGAACGTCGCTACCGCGGCGGGCATCGCCCTCTACACCATCGCCCGCGGCCAGGGGCGCCTCGGCGAACCGCGAGCGCGCCGCGGCGGCGAACCGTTCGACCCGGGGCCGGCAGGTTCTTGAAGTCAGTATTCCCCGCGTAGACGCCGCGGAACAGGGCCGGAGAACGCGCCTCCAGCTGGAACACATTGACATCTCGACGCCGCGCGCGGGCGCGCGCAATCTGAGATCCGACGACCGTCCCGACGCCGCGCCGGATCGCATGTCGAATATCCCGACGCTTCACTTCAACACCGATCATCTCGACCCCGCGCACGCCTTCGCGGCCTGGCGCGACCTGATGGCGCCGATCGTCCGGGTCGAGCGGATCGCGGGGGCGCCGGTGCCCCGCGGGAACCTGTCCTGCACGGTCCTGGGGGATATCCTCGCCAGCCGGATGGTCTTCTCCGCCCAGCACATGGTCCGCGATCGCCGCCACGCCGCGGCGACACCGGATCACTTCACGTTCATGCTCTACGTGTCCGGAGGCCTGTCCGGCGACGTCGCGGGCAGCCCGGTGGTGCAGCAACGCAACCGGATCATGGCCGCCAACATGGGCCGGGAACTGGATGCCCGCGGGGTGCGCTCCAGCGCGATCGGACTGACTGTACCGCGTCGTCTGCTGCCAGACTGCACGATCGAGCGGATACCGATCTTCCTCGACAGGGAACGGAACCGTCTGCTCGTCGCGCGGCTGCACGCCCTGTACCGGCGGCTGCCGACGACCACGGCCGAGGAGGAGCCGGCGATCGCGGGCGAGCTGGCCGGTTTCGTCCGCCGCCTGTTCGATCCATCGGCGGCCTCGGACGTCCTGCGGGGCCCGGAATTCGACGTCGGCTTCGTCGCCCTGGCCGAGCGCCTGATGGACCTCCATCTGGCCTCACCCGACCTCTCGCCGGACTGGCTCGCCGACGCTGCGGGCGTCTCGCGGACGGTGCTGTACCGCGCCTTCCGGAGCACCGGGGGCGTCATGCAGCGCGTCTGGGAGAAGCGGCTGGAGGCGATCCGGCTCGCCTTGGAGGATCCGCTGGAGACCCGGGCGCTCGCGCGCTTGGCGAGCGAGCACGGCTTCAAGGATCCCGCCCATCTGAGCCGCGCATTCCGCGCCCGGTTCGGGGAATCGCCGCGGGCATGGCGCCGGACGCGGGGAGCCCACGGCGTCCGGACCTTCGAGCGGACGCCGGCCCGGGCCCACGCGTGGTACGAGCGCCTGGGCCAGCGCTGAAACGCCTCCGCGGGCCAGGACGAACAGGACACCGGATCCTGCGCTCGCCAGGCTGCCGCTCAGAGCCCGCGACGGCAGGCGCCGCATCCGGCCTTCACAAACCTTACGGATGCGTCTCCACGGTATGATTGTGTACAGCGTTCTGCGCGCGACAAACGGCTGCAATTGCCGCCCGATGATGCGAAGCTAGCTTGGCCGCATGGGGTATCGGGATTCTGTGAGGAGTCGAGGACGTTGCTTCAGTCTGGGGACGGGTTGCGGGCGCTGACCGGACGCCGGGTGGCCGTGGTCGGGGCTGGGCCGGGCGGACTGGCCGCCGCCCTGCTGCTCGCGCGGGCCGGGATCCACGTCACCATCTTCGAGAAGGACCCGCAGGTCGGGGGTCGGACGAAGACCGTCGAGGCGCCCGGCGGCTACCGGTTCGATATCGGCCCGACCTTCTTCCTCTATCCACAGATTCTCGCGGACATCTTCGCGAGCTGCGGCGAGCGGCTGGAGGAGCACGTCAAGCTCGAGCGGCTCGACCCGCAGTACCACCTCGTGTTCGAGGGCGCGGAGGGCATCACGGGGACGATCAGCGCCACCGGTGACGTCGAGCGCCTGGAGCGCGAGATCGCCCGCCTCGCGCCGGACGACGCCAAGAACGTCAAAGACTTCTTCGCCGAGAACCGGACCAAGCTGAACTACTTCAAGCCGGTCCTCGAGCAAGCCTTCCACACCCTGCGCAGCATGGCGAGTCCGGCCATGCTGGCCGCCCTGCCCTACCTGCATCCGGGTCGGAGCGTCGACCGCGACCTGAAGCGACACTTCGCCGACCCGCGGGTGCGGCTCGCCTTCTCGTTCCAGACCAAATACCTCGGGATGTCGCCGTTCCGGTGCCCGAGCCTGTTCACCATCCTGTCGTTCCTCGAATACGAGCACGGCGTCTACCACCCGGTGGGCGGCTGCGGCGCCGTCTCCGAGGCGATGGCGGGCCTGGCCGGCCGCATGGGCGTCGATCTCCGGCTCAACAGCAACGTCGAGGAAGTGCTGTTCGACGGCAAGCGCGCCAGCGGTCTCGTGGCGGACGGTGAGACCTTCAACGCCGACGCGGTGCTGATCAACGGCGACTTCGCGAAGGTCGTCCGCGCCCTCGTCCCGGAGCGGCACCGGCCGCGCTGGCGGAATGCCAAGATCCGGAAGGCCCGGCTCTCCTGCTCGACCTTCATGCTGTATCTCGGCCTCGAGGGGAAAATGCCCGACAGCCTCGGGCACCACACGATCCTCCTGGCCGACGGCTACGAGAAGAACATCCGCGAGATCACCGAGGGCACGCTGCCGATGCAGCCGTCCCTGTACGTGCAGCACGCGGGCTACACCGATGGCGGCATGGCGCCGCCCGGACACACGGCCCTCTACGTGCTGGTGCCGGTGCCCAACCTGAAGGCGGGGATCGACTGGGCGGCGATGCGCGAGACCTACCGCGCCCTGATCCTGGACCGGCTGAAGCTCCTCGGGATCGACGATCTCGAGTCCCGCATCCGCTACGAGCGGATCATCGACCCGACCCAGTGGGAAGAGGATTTCGCCGTCCACGAGGGCGCCACCTTCAACCTCGCCCACGACCTCCTGCAGATGCTGTATTTCCGGCCGCACAACCGCTTCGGACCGGGCCTCTACATCGTCGGCGGCGGCACCCATCCGGGCTCCGGCCTGCCGGTGATCTACGAGGGCGCCCGCATCTCCGCCCGGCTGCTGATCGAGGAACTGGCGGGCGCCCGCGCCGCCGCCGCGGCCGGCATCCCCGATACCGCCCCGCTGGCGACCTCCGGCGAGGCCTCGTGAGCGCCGCGTCCGGCCGGAGGTATCTCCGGAGGCTGGCAGGCCGCGCGACGGTTGCCTCCGCGGTCTGGCTCAGCGCCGCGACCGTGCCGGCCTGGGCCGCCGCCGTGCAGGTCGAGGTCGACGGGATCGAGCCCGGCGGCGGCCAGGTGCGGGTCGCCCTCTGCCAGGGCGGTCTCTCGGAGTCGTCGTGCCTGCGCGGCGACGACGCGCCGGCCACCGCCGACCGGGCGCGGTTCACCTTCCGGGATGTCCCGCCGGGCACCTACGCGGTCGCGGCCTACCAGGACGCCAACGGCAACGGGCGCCTCGACCGCACCGGTCTTGGGCTGCCGCTGGAGCCCTACGGCTTCTCGGGTACGGTCGGGCGGCGGGCGCGCCCCGATTTCGCCGAGGCGGCCTTCGCCCTCCGGGAGCCCGGCGCCGCCGTGCGGGTGCGCCTCGGCCGTGCCCTGCCGAGCCGGTGAACCGATGGACGATCCCCTCGTCCGGCTCGCGGACGTCGGCCTCGACCTCCGCGGCCGACGGGTGCTGGATCATGTCGATCTCGACCTCGGGGCCGGCGAGACCCTGGCGCTGCTCGGACCGAACGGAGCCGGCAAGTCCTCGCTGATGCGCCTCGTGGCGGGGCGTCTCGCCCCGAGTGCGGGGTCGGTGCGCGTGGCCAAAGCGGATCCGTACCGGGCGGGACAGGCCCGCCGCGCCATCGGGTGGGTGCCGCAGGAGATCGCCCTCTACCCGCGGCTGACCGTCTCGGAGAATCTCGGCGTGTTCGGGCAATTGGCGGGGGTCTCCCGGCGCGAGCGGAAGGCGGCCGTGGAGTCCGCCCTGGCCATGGCCGACATCGCCGACGTGGCCCGGCGCCCGGTCGGCGTCCTGTCGGGGGGGTACCGGCGCCGGGTGAACATCGCCGCGAGCCTGATGAACCGGCCCCGGCTCGTGCTCCTCGACGAGCCGACCAGCGGCGTCGACCTCGCCGCGCGGGCCGCGATCCACGCGGTGCTCGACCGCCTGAAGGCCGCCGGCACCGCGATCCTGATCGCCACACACGATTTCGCCGAGGCGGAGCGCCTCGCATCCCGGGTGGCGTTCCTGGCCCAGGGGCGGGTCGTGCGCGCCGGCCGTCTCGCCGAGCTGCTCGCGCAGCTGCGGACCGGCGCGCCCGAGCGGGAGCTGAGCCTCGCCGGTCCGGCGTCGGGACCGGCCGAGGGCGTGCTGCGCCGGGCCGGTTTCGTGCCCGCCGAGGCGGGGGGCCTCGTCTGGCGGTCGGTCGAACGGTCCGGCCTCGACGGCGCGGCCTTGCTCGGCGCCCTGCGCGCCCAGAACGTTCCGGTGGCCGAGATCCGGGTGCGGGCGCCGCGGCTGGAGACGCTCTATCTGGACGCCCTCCGCCTGCGGGAACTGACGGATCCCGAGGCCGCCCCGCTCCGGGCCGGGACCGCCGGATGATCGGCGCCGCCTTCCGCGTCATGCTCCTGACCCTCCTGCGCGACCGGGCCGCGCTGGTGATGGCCTTCGTGCTGCCGACCGTGATCTTCTCGATCTTCGCGGCGATCTTCTCGGGAGCGATCGGCGACCGGATCCGCATCCATCTCGGTCTGGCCGACCTAGCCCACACCGCGGCGACGGGGCGCCTCGCCGACGCGCTCGCGGCCGATCCCTCCCTCCGCGTGACGCGGTTGCCCGCGACCGACATCGACGCCGTGGCGCAGGCGGTGCGGGGCGGCGAGGTCGACGTGGCGCTTGTCCTGCGCGGGGACCTGATCGCCGCACCTGCGGAGGCGGCGTCCGGCGCCGCGGATCAGCCGGTGGTGCTGGTCGAGAACCCCGCCAAGGCACTGGCGACGCCGATCGCCCTCGGACAGCTCCAGAGGGTCCTGAACGAGGCGCTGCCCGACGTGGTCCTGTCGCGGGTCGTCGCCGACGTCGAGCGCACGGGCAAGATCGGTCCCGACGAGCGCCGCTTCCTCGACGAGGCCTTCGCCGAGCAGCGCGCCAAGAAGGAGCCGTTCAGCTTCGCCTCCCTGGTGGAACGCCGCAGCACGGCGTCCGGGACCGCCAATGCCCGGGTGAGCTACTACGCCGGCGCGATCACCGCGGTGTTCCTGCTCTTCGCCGCCATGCAGGGCGCGATGTCGCTGGTCGAGGAGCGCGAGACGGGCCTCACCGAGCGTCTGATGGCCGGGCCGGGCGGTTTGCCCGTCGTGGTGCTCGGAAAGTTCGCCTTCCTGACGCTGCAGGGACTCGTCCAGGCCGGGCTGATCTTCCTGGCCGCCGCCCTCCTCTACGGCGTCGAGATCGGGCCGCACTGGCCGGCCTTCCTGGCCGCCTGCCTGCTGGTCTCCGCGATGGCGGCCGGCCTGGCGCTCGCGGCCTGCGCGCTCGCGGCCTCGCGCCAGCAGGCGCATCTCGCGTCGACTTTCGGCGTGCTGCTGCTCTCGGCCGTCGGTGGCTCCATGGTCCCGCGGTTCCTCATGCCGCCCTGGCTGCAGCAGGCCGGATGGCTCACCCCCAACGCCTGGGCGATCGAGGCGTACCAGAGCGCCCTGGGCGAGGGGTTCTCCGCCGCGGCCCCCGCCCTGGGGGTCCTGGCGGCGCTGACCCTGGCCGGTCTCGGCTTCGCCCTGGCGCTGGCGGCGCGGCGGACGGCCTAGGACCCGGCGCCGTCCCGACCCGGACGGCGCTACTCCACGTAGACGCCGGCACCGACGAGCGCCTCGACGCCCGCCACGCGCGTCGCGCAGACGTAGCTCCACTTCACGCTCGGCGCCGCCTGGCCGGGCTTCGGGAACATGTAGTCGACCCAGCCGGACCCGAACCGCGTGACGGCGTCGATGAAGTCCTGGTGGAACTGCTTCCCGTCGGCGTCGCGCTCGTGGAGCAGGTCGTGCCCCTCGCGGTTCGGGTGGGCGGCGTTGAAGAGAACGATCCCCCGCAGGTCGACAACGAACAGGTAGACGTCCCCGTATCGCCAGACGCCTCCCCGACGCCGGAACGCGTCGAACGCCCGCGCGCCCTCACTCTCCAGCACGTCGGCCGCCCTGTTGACGAGGGCTTCGATCTCGGCCGCCCGGTGCAGCGGCGGGGGCGTTCGTCGGGCGTCGGCCGGAATGGCCGCGTCCGGGACGAGCAGCAGGACCCAGATCAGCAGGGCTCTCGCCAGGCCGGCGTACCACCGCGCCGCCGGCCCCACCGGATCTCCCCGTCGCGCGCGACAGGGCTCCCCGCGCGAGATCCGGCCGATCGCGAGCGCGCTGACCGGCATGCGCGGGATCGGACGCCCCGCCGCGACGGCCCTAGGAGTGCGCCTCGATGCCATGGCCGGGGTGCCCGCCGCGCGGCCGGAGGAAGATCAGCCAGTTCCGCCTCTGCGGCGGGGGTGGGCCCGGGGTCGGGCCGACCGCGTTGGGCAGGGACTGGAACGTCAGGCGCCTGCGATGCCGCTCGATGATGCGCTCGAGGTTCCGCAGCGCCGTGAGGCCCTGGCTCGCCATCATGCGGTGCCCCTCGCAGGCACCGCTCCGGCCCAGGTCGTGAACGATGGCCTCCGCGTGGGCGAGGAGGTCCCGAGCTTCCGCGCAGTAGAGCTCCACCTCGGCGAGATCCGGCATCCTGTCCTCCGCGATGATCGCTCCTCGAAGTCCGACGCGGCAGAGGTAAACCCGGCGCGGGGGCGCGCATCACCCGTTTGAAGGAGCCGGGCTCGATTTCGACGCCCGCCTCCCGCGACGATCCGCGCCGTTCCTGCGACGCGGTGCGCACCGACATAGAGGCGCTTCCGCTACGGCCGCGCTCCCCGGAAATCCCGCATGCTCCGCCTGCTCATCGCCGACGGCAACGATCGCGCTGCCCGCGACCGCCACGTCGCGGCCACCGGACGAACCTCGGCCGAGTCCTACGCGGCGGTGGTGCGGGACCTCGCGCCGGGCTCCGTCTGCCGGCACGTCAACGCCGCCGACGCCGACGCGACGCTGCCGGCAGACCTCACGGATTTCGACGGGCTGATCTTCACCGGGTCGACCCTCAAGGTCTCGGAGGGTACGCCGGCCGTGATCCGGCAGCTCGACCTGATGCGCGCGGCCTTCGAGGCCGGGCGCGCGGTCTTCGGCTCGTGCTGGGGCGTGCAGGTCGCGGCTACGGTGGCGGGTGGCCATGCCGCCGCCAACCCTCGCGGGCCGGAATACGGCTTCGCCCGGGCGATCACCCCAACCGAGGAGGGTCGGACACACGCCCTGCTGGCCGGCCGTCCGGCGACCTGGGATGCCCCGGCGATCCACTCCGACGCCGTACTGGAGCCGCCCCCCGGCGCCCGCGTTCTCGCCGGCAATCGCGTGCTCGGCATTCAGGCCATCGAGATCCGCCGGGAGCGCGGCTGGTTCTGGGGCACCCAGTATCATCCCGAACTCGACCTCGACGAACTGGCCGCGATGCTGCGCCTCTGCGACACCGCCATCGTCGCGGCGGGGCTCGCCGAGAACCCGCGGGCCGTGGCGGCCTACGCCGACGAGATCGCGACGCTCCAGGGACGCGACCCGGAAGCCGCGCGCCGCCTCGCCTGGCGTCACGGCATCGGGCCGGAGGTGATGGAGGCCGGCCTCCGTCGCCGGGAGATCGGCAACTTCCTGGCTCGCCTGTCCACAGGCGAGCGCCGCCGGTAGGCTGCCGCGACCGGGTGGCGCGTTGACCCGCCCGGCCTCAAGTCTAGCTTCGCCCTGCGGGCCACACCTTCTTCGGCCCGGGGAGCCAGCCAGCAGGATGAGCCAGGATTCCACGGTCGCCGTCATCGGCAGCGGGCTCGGCGGACTCGCCGCCGCGTGCGTCGCCGCCGCGCGGGGCCACCGCGTGACGGTCTACGACAAGAACGGCTGGCTCGGCGGCAAGGCGGCGGTGCTGCACGAGGGCGGCTTCCGCTTCGACATGGGCCCGACCATCCTGACCGTTCCGCGGGTGCTGGAGCGGATCTTCGCGGAGGCCGGCCGCTCGGTCCACGACTACATGGACCTGCGCCGCCTCGACCCGCAGTGGCGCTGCTTCTTCGACGACGGAACCCACATCGACCTGATGCAGGACGTCGAGCGGATGGCCGGCGACATGGAGCGCTTCGCTCCCGGCACCGGCGAGGGCTACAAGAAATTCCTCTCGATCTCCGAGCATCTCCACGGCGTCTCGGAAAAATTCTTCTTCTGGAAGCCCGTCGAGGACCTGTTCGACACGATCAACATCCGCGCCAACATGAACCCGGGCACGCTGCGCGACGTGCTGTCCCTGCGCATGCACGCCTCGGTGGCCTCGACGATCCGCGGCAAGGTCAAGGACGCCCGGCTCGCGCAGATGCTCGACCACTTCGTCCAGTATGTCGGCTCCTCGCCCTACGGCGCGCCGGCAGTGCTCTGCGCCATCGCCCACATGCAGACGGCCGACGGCGTCTGGTACCCGATGGGCGGCACGCGCGCGGTCGCGGAGGGCTTGGCGAAGCTCGCCCAGGAACTCGGCGCCACCTGCAAGACCGACACCGAGGTGACCGGGATCGAGACCGCCAACGGCGCGGTCCGGGGCGTGCGGACGGCCGCGGGGGTCACGCCCTACGACGCGGTGATCTCCAACATGGACTCGGTGCGCACCTACCGCGAGCTCGTGGGCGGCGAGGCCGCCAAGGCCTACGCCAAGAAGAATCCCGAGCCGGCCTGCTCGGGCGTGGTGCTCTATCTGGGCCTGAACAAGCGCTACGAGCACCTGAACCACCACGATTTCGTCTTCTCTCGCGACCCGGAGGAGGAGTTCGACTACATCTACAACAAGGGCGAACCGGCCCCGGACCCGACCGCCTACCTGGCCGCCCCCTCCTCGACCGACCCGAGCGTGGCGCCCGAGGGCGGCGAGGCGCTCTACGTCCTCGTGCACACGCCGTATCTGCGGCCGCACCACGACTGGCGCCCGGACGGGCCGCTGTTCCAGAACTACCGCCGGACGATCCTCGACAAGCTCAAGCGCACCGCCGGCATGCCGGACCTCGAGGAGCGCATCGTCGTCGAGCGCCACCTCACGCCGCAGGACATCCACGAGCGCTACAAGGTCCTGAACGGCGCGATCTACGGCCTCGCCTCGCACGGGCGCGTGATGGGCGCGTTCAAGCCCGGCAACCGGTCGCGGCAGGTGCGCGGCCTCTACCTCGCGGGCGGCGCCGCCCATCCGGGACCCGGCATGCCGATGGTGATGATGTCGGGCTGGATCGCCGCCGACGCGCACGACCAGGACGCCCGCGGCGCCCTGCGCGCCTCGGCGTGACCGCGACGCCGCCACCTCCGCCCCCCGGTGCGGGGGGCGGGAGAGGCACGCGCGGCGCCCCGCTGCCCCCGGTCTCGCCCCGGATCCGCGCCTTCATGGTGGCGTGGTTCGAGCGCTACCTGCACCGCCACCTCGACGCCCTGCGGCTGCCCCTGTGGAGCACGCCGCCCGTCGCGAGCCATCCCGGCGCGATCGTGGCCTACTGCAACCATCCGGCGTGGTGGGACGCCGCGCTGATCATCGTGCTGGCCGGTCGCCTCTATCCGGAGCGGGCGAGCCGCGCGCCGTTCGACGCCGCGATGCTGGCGCGCTACCGCATCTTCGAGCGGATCGGCGCCTTCGGCGTCGACCTCGACAGCCCGCGCGGGGCGGCGCAGTTCCTGGCCGCCGCCCGGTCGATCCTGGGGGCGCCCGACGGCATGCTCTGGATCACCGCGCAGGGCCGCTTCGCCGATGCCCGCGCGCGTCCGCTGGCCCTGCGTCCCGGCGTGGCGCGGCTCGCCGAGATCGCTCCCGACGCGCTCTTCGTCCCCCTCGCCGTCGAGTACACCTTCTGGGACGAGCGCGGCGCGGGGGCCTTCGCGGCCTTCGGGCCGGGGATCGCCGGATCCGAGCTCGCCGCGCTCCCGCGCGACCAGCGCCTCGCGCGCCTGGAAACCGCCCTGACCCAGACCCTCGATCGCCTGAGCGCCGACGTGATCAGCCGGGACCCGGCCCGCTTCCGCACCCTGGTCTCCGGCCGGAAAGGCGTCGGCGGCCTCTACGATCTGTGGCGGCGCCTCGCGGCCCGGCTCTCCGGCCGACGGTTCGATCCGGCGCACCGCGCGGCGGGTGGACAGGATCGCGCCGGATGAGACCTTCCGCTCGCGTCCGGCCCCGTGCGATGCCTCATCGCGGCGCGACACCTTCCCGGCGGGGATGATGACCGACTCGATCCTCACGGTCCTGGCCCTGCTCTGCCTGATCGCGGCCCTCCTGCCGGCCGCGCTGGCGGCGGTGAATCTCTCGGTCCTGCGCCGGCCCGCGGCGGAGAGCGGCGCGGGCCTCGTCTCGATCCTGATCCCGGCGCGCAACGAGGCCGGCAACATCGACGCCACCGTGCGGGCGGCGCTCGCCAGCGTCGCGGTTCCGGTGGAGGTGATCGTCGGCGACGACCATTCCACCGACGCGACCGCCGAGATCGTGCGCGCCGTCGGAGACCCGCGCCTGCGTCTCGTCTCGGTGCCGCCCCTGCCCGAGGGATGGACGGGCAAGAACCACGCCTGCAGTCACATGGCCGGGATCGCCCGCGGCGACCACCTGCTGTTCATCGACGCCGATGTGCGGCTCGAGGCCGGGGCGGCCGCCGCCCTCGCGGCGCAAGCCCACCACACCGGCGCGGCTCTCGTCAGCGGCGTGCCCCGGCAGCGGACCGACACGGTCGGCGAGATGCTGACGGTGCCGATGATCGACTTCCTGCTCCTCGGCTTCCTGCCCGTGCCGCTGATGCGCCGCCTGTCGGACCCGTCGCTCGGCGCGGCCTGCGGTCAGTTGATCCTGATCGAGCGGGCTGCCTACGCGGCCACCGGCGGCCACGGCGCGATCCGCACCTCCCTGCACGACGGGGTCCGGCTACCCCGGCTGCTCCGGGCCGCGGGCTACCGGACGGATCTCGTGGCCGCCGCCGCGCTGGCCACCTGCCGGATGTACGAGGGCTTCGCCCAGGCCTGGGCCGGCTTCTCCAAGAACGCCCACGAGGGCATGGCCACGCCCCGCGCCCTTCCGATCTGGACCCTCCTCCTTGGCTGCGGCCAGGTTCTTCCGCCGATCCTCGTCCTGGCCGGGCTGCTCGGGCTGCTGCCGGCCTCCGCCCTGGCCCCGGCCGCGCTGGCCCTCGGCCTGTCCCTGGCGACCCGGACGGCCGTCACCGTGGCGGTCCGGGCGCCGTGGGCGACGATCCCGCTCCATCCGGCGGCGGTCGCGGTGGCCCTGGCGATCCAGTGGAACGTGCTTCTGCGCCGGGAGCGGGCCGGCGCGGCGACCTGGAAGGGCCGCAGCTATCCGGTGAGCGGCGGCTGACCCGCGCGGGCCGGCGGACCGGAGGGTGCCGGCCCGCGCCCGGGCCTCACGGCTGGGACGGCTGGCACGGATCGGTGGAGCGGGCCTTCCCGGCCTGCGGTTTCAGGGAGACGATGAGCTGGACGTTCGGCACGTCGCCGACCTGCCGGGTCAGGTGTCCGACGTGGCCCTCGGGCCCCTGCGGCGTCGATCCCATGTCGGCGTTGAACTCCACCTCCCCGGGGCCCTGCTCCAGCACAGCCCCGTCCGTGGCCTCCACGGACCAGCGGCCCGACAGGGTGATCACCCATTGGGGACCCGGCGCCGTGTGCCACGTGCCGACATAGCCGACCGGCAGGACCGCGTACTTGATCGACGTCACCTCACCCGGCGGAAAGCCGACATATTGCGGCGCTGCCGGAGGCGCGTAGCTCTTGAAGATGAAGTTCTTCAGGTCGCAATACTGGACATGACTGTGGCCCTTGTCGTCGGCATAGAGCACCCCGTACCGCAAGGCGGGCGGGTCGGCCGATGCGAGGCCGGCCGGACCGGACGGCGCCGGCGCGATGGTCATCAGCGGCTCGCTCTTCGGCGCCCCGGCCGCGTGCCCGTGCAAGACACTTACGGCCGACGCGAGCAGGGCCAGCTCGACCCGCCCAGCATTCCTGAACCATCCCATGATTTCCCCTCCGCGCCGTCTCGCGCACGGCGAACGCGCGAAGATTTTCTAGGTCGTCAGATCGACATAATGCAATCTAACACCCAGCTTGCCTGGAAAGATTGCTTATGATCATAAATCTATTCTGGATACTATACTGGCGGATGAACAGGGTTTGTTCACACATATCGGGATTCACGGGCGCGGCGTCGGTACTGCTCTCCGATGGGCCGTCGAGGCCACCGTACCGGCGGCGCGGCGCGCTTGTCCACAGCCGTCTGCCCGCCGGTCCGGGGCCTTGCCAGGACCGGCCGGGGCGGAAGCGACGCGGCTCGGTCGGGTGGATCAGTCCGCCTGAGGCCCGGCGCCGGCCGGCCCGCAGGGCCGCGTTTCCGCCTGGATCCAGGCGGCGGTGTCGGCGTCCGCCCCGGCGACCGGCAGATGCAGGATGATCGGCGTATCGTAGGGGTGGCGCGCCTTCAGCGCGACCGCCAGCGCGTCGGCCAGCCCCTCGCGGCTCTTGAGGATGGCCGCGACCTCGGCGCCACGCTCCACCGCGCCCTTCCAGCTGTAGACGGACTGCATGCCCGGAAACACGTTGATGCAGGCGATGAGACGCTCGCGGACCAGGGCCTCGCCGATGTTCATCGCCGAGGCGAGGTCGGGGAAGGTGGTGTAGACGAGGAGCGGACGCTCCATGCTATGCCTCCGTCGGCGCGTGTGCTCGCGGAGTGAGGCGCATGCCGGGTAAGGACGTCAACCGGGCGGTTCGCTCGCCAGACTGGAGCCGTGACGTGAACCCTGAGGCGATCCCGACGCGCCTGCGCGGCTGCGCCTGATCCATGCCGCGCTTCCAGAAGATCGCCTTCGTGGCGAGCCCGACCGGCTACGCCCGCGAGGCCGCGGCCGCGCTGATGCGGCGCTACGACCACGTCCCGCCCGAGGAGGCCGACGTCGTCGTGGCCCTGGGCGGTGACGGACTGATGCTCCAGGTGCTGCACCGCTTCATGGACCACCCGAAGCCGATTTACGGGATGAACCGCGGCACGGTCGGCTTCCTGATGAACGAGTTCCGCGACGACGATCTCCTGGAGCATCTGGAGAATGCCCAGCGCAGCGTCATCCACCCGCTCGTGATGGACGTGCTCGATACGGAGGGCCGATCCCACCGGGCGCGGGCGATCAACGAGGTCTACCTGCTGCGCCAGACCCACCAGACCGCCAAGCTGAAGATCGCCGTCGACGGCAATGTCCGGCTCGATCTGCTGATCGCCGACGGCGTGCTCGTCGCCACCGCGGCGGGCTCGACGGCCTACAACCTGTCGGTCGGGGGCCCGATCCTGCCGCTCGACGCCAAGCTGCTGGCGCTGACACCGATCTCGGCCTTCCGCCCCCGACGCTGGCGCGGCGCACTTCTGCCGGACTACGCCCGGATCCGGATCGACGTCCTCGACGCACCCCACCGCCCGGTGGCGGCGGTCGCCGACCACACGGAGTTCCGCCGGGTCTGCACGGTGGAGACGTCCCTCGACCGAGCCACCGAGCTGGTGCTGCTGCACGATCCCGGCCACAGCCTCGACGAGCGCATCCTGCGGGAGCAATTCGGGTGAGTCTGCACATCCGGGCCGCGCGGGCGGCCGACCACGCGGCCATCACCGGCATCATCGTGCCGACCATCCGGGCCGGCGAGACCTACGCGCTGGACCGCGACCTCGGCGAGGCCGAGGCCCTCGCGTACTGGACCGGCCCCGACCGCGAGACCTTCGTGGCCGAGGAGGCGGGCACGGTGCTCGGCACGTATTATCTGCGCGCGAACCAGGCGGGCGGGGGCGCCCATGTCGCCAATTGCGGCTTCATGACCGGCGCGGCCGCTCTCGGCCGCGGCGTCGCCCGGGCCATGTGCGCGCACGCCCTCGATCGGGCGCGGGCGCGGGGCTTCACGGCGATGCAGTTCAACTTCGTGGTGAGCACGAACGTCCGGGCCGTTCGCCTGTGGGAGAGCTTCGGCTTCGATGTGGTCGGCCGGCTACCGGGCGCCTTCCGGCACCCGGACCTCGGGCCGGTCGACGCGCTGGTGATGTTCCGGACGCTCTGAGGCGCCCGGATCAGGGCCGCGGGGCCGCGACGAGGTCGCCCTCGCGGATCGCCCGCTCGCCGGTCTTCGTGCGGATCCGGTAGCTCGGCTCGCCGGTCTGATCCTCCGGCATGAGCCGCAGGATCTCGAACACCTCGCCCTCGCCCGTCTCGCCCGGGATGCCCAGTCGGGGTCGGCAGACGCGCTCGCCGATCTTGAACTTGTGGGACATGCCGGGCTCCTGGACAGGTATGGCTGCGGTCGCGCCTCAGCGCTTCTTCTGAGCCTTCGCCTTGCGGGCGAGATAGCGCGCGTCGCGCTGGGCCTTCTGCTCGGCCTGCAGCGCCTTGGCGCGCTCCTGGGCGGCCAGTTGCTCGGCGTGCTTGCGCTCGATCTCGGCGAGGCGTTCGGCCTCGGCCAAGGCGGCGGCGCGCTCGATCTCGGCCTGACGCTGGGCAGCGCGTTCGGCCGCGCGGGCCTCGCGGGCATCGACCACCGCGCGGCGGGCGGATTGGCGGGCGAGGACGGCCGGATCATCGGCGGACGGGCGCGCCCGGAACCGGGCCAGCATCTCGGAGCGCGCCTTGGCGGCGGTCTCGAGGCGATCGGCGACACCCTGCTTGTTCAAAAAGCTCACAGACACTCCTGGATCGGGTGCGGCGAAGACCGTCACCCGCAGAGGGGAAAGTAGAAACACGACGGCAGATACGAAGAAGCCGCTCCCAGAGGAGCGGCTTCCGGAGAAACGCTGAGGACGGCGATCAGGCCGTCTGGAGCTGACCGGCGGACTGCTTGCCGCTGCGACGGTCGGTCTCCAGCTCGTAGGAGACCTTCTGGCCCTCGTTCAGGCCGCGCAGGCCGGCGCGCTCGACGGCCGAGATGTGGACGAACACGTCCTTGCCGCCGTCATCCGGCTGGATGAAGCCGTAGCCCTTGGTCTCGTTGAACCACTTGACGGTTCCGGTGCTCATGGAAGTCCTTGATCTTCGCAGGCATAGTGAGAGATGGCGCCCTCCCGAAGGAGCGGGCGCCGGCATCGACCGATAGCGATAGGAAAGTCAGAACCGCCCTGCGAAGGCGTAACGGTCCAAGATATCCGGACACGTGCCGATGCGGTAGAAGTAGACCGCCGGCGGTTCTTTGGCAAGCGCGGGGAAATATTTCCCCCGGCCAGCGCCGCAGCGATGCGGGAAATTCTTTCCGCAAATTCCGGTTGAGCAACGCCAGAACGGTCGCTTGAACAACGGGATAAGGGATTTCGATGCGGCGCGGCCGCGCGAAATCTGTGCTGCCGACCGGACGATCGGACGCGGCCGGCGCGCACCCGGGCGGCGGGTTCGCTCAGGCCGGGACGAGGCGCAGGACACCCTCGCCGCGCCGGTGGCCGACGGCGGTCACGGCGACCTCGCGGGCGCGGCCGTCGGCGACGAGGGCGGCGGCGAGCGCCGCCCCGAAGGGCGCCGCCACCTCGAGCCCGTGCCCGATCACGTCCCCGAGGGCACGCAGGCGCGCGCGCGGCGCGAGCTGCGCCAGCGCCGCGCGCTCCTCCGCGGTGATCGGGGCGACGCCGGTGGCACCGGACAGGACGTGGTCGGGAGCCGAGAGGCCAGCCCGCCGCCGCCAGAGGGTCTCGAGGCTACCGGCGACGCTGCCCGGCACGCGCCGGGTCCGGTCACTCGCCACCGGCTCCAGCCGGGCCAGGGCGCGGGCGCCGCGGGCGGCAGCGTGCGCGGCGGATTCGAGCATCAGGAAGGCCGCACAGCTCCCGAGGATGAACCCGCCCGCCTCGCCACCCGCGTCGCCCCGCGCGAAGACCGGGCGATAGGCGTCGCGGGCGAGATAGCCGCCCATCTCGTGGATCACCAGAACGTCCGGCCGCTCGGCGCTGTAGGAGCCGCCGACCAGGATCGCGTCGATCTGGCCCGAAGCCACCCGCGCCTGGGCGATCCGCAGGGCGTCGACGCCGGCGGATTCCTCGCCCATGAACGTGCGCGAGGCGCCCGTCACCCCGTGCACGATGGCGATGTTGCCGGCGAGCAGGTTCGAGAGCTGGGCGAGGAACAGCGTCGGACGGAGATCGTTCTGAAGGCGCTCGTTCAGGTAGGCGCCCGGATCTGCGGCGTCGCGCAGACCGGTCAGGATCGCGCCGTCCGCCGCGTAGTCGCGCTCGCCGCCGCCCGCGGCCACGACGAGGTGAAGCGCCTGCTTGAAGGCGGCGTCGTCCTTCACGCCCGCCTCGTCGAGGGCGAGGCCGGCGGCGTAGACCCCGAGCCGCTGCCACGCCTCCATCTGCCGCTGGTCGCTGCGCTTGGGGATCTGGCCGTCCCACGCGATCGCCGGGGCCGGATGGACCGGATAGGGCGCGAAGGTCTCGCTGTCGGTGCGCGGGGCAGCCTCCCCGGCGAGGGCGGCCAGGTGGGCGTCGACGCCCTCACCCGCGCAGGAGACGAGGCCGAGGCCGGTGACGACGACGGGGCGGCTCATGGCTGACTCAGGGCTCGCGTTCGGCCGGCGCCGAATCGGGAAACAGGCCGATCGTCCGCGCCCGCTCGCGCATCGGCGCGTCGAGCCCGTCCGGGAACGGCATGGTGCGGAAGCGGAGCTCCGCGTCGCACAGCGCCTTGCCGTCGTGGCTGATCGCCGCCTTGGTCACCGCGTAGCCCGAGCCGTCGTGCTCCAGGGTCGCCGTGACGAGGAGGTCCGCGCCGGGCCCGACGAAGGACCGGAAGCGCGCCTTGTCGACCCCGGTGAGGAACGGCATCCGGGCGAAGTCGAGATGGGCGAGCACGAGGTACCCGGAGGCCTGGGCCATCGTCTCGGTCAGGAGCACCCCCGGCACGAGGGGATGGCCGGGGAAATGCCCCTCGAAGACCGGGCTCGCCATCGGAACCCGGGCGAGCGCCTCGATGCGGCCGGCGGCCCTGTCGAGGAGCCGCACGGAATCGATCATCTCGAAATATTCGAGGCGCATGACGGGTCGGATCGGCCTTGGTTCAGACCTTGGCGGCCTTCTCGGCCACGAGGCCGTCGATGCGCGCGCACAGGTTCTTGAGGACGAAGTACTCCTCGGCCGGGACCTTGCCCTCGTTCACCTCCTGGGTCCACCGCTCGAGCGGCAGCTTGATCCCGAAGGCCTTGTCCACCGCGAAGGCGATGTCGAGGAAGGCGAGGCTGTCGATGCCGAGGTCGTCGATGGCGTGACTCTCGGGCGTGATCTTGTCCCGCGGGATGTCGGCGGTCTCGGCTATGATGTCGGCCACGCGCTCGAAGGTGGCGCTGCCGTGGACGGGCTCGTCGGACATGTCTACTCGCGGGCTGTTCGAGTTCCGGATCGGTCGTGCGGGAGCCCCCTCGCCGCCCGGGCAGCCCGGCGCAAGCGCCCCGCGCGGCCGCCCTACGCGTGGACGGGCCCTGGAACGCGGCCCGGTCGAATGGCGGCGACCTCTACACGAGGGTGTCAGAAGCGGCAACCGCGGCGCTTCCCCGGCGTTTCAGCGCCTGTCCACAGGCGTGCGCTGCCCGGTGCGGGGGCGCGCGTACGCTCCGGACGCGCGGGCCCTAGCTTGACGGCGAGACGAGGCGCGTCCTCAGGAGACCAGACGGATGCCACCGATCACCAAGCCCGCCGCGCCGCCGGCGCGGATCGAGACGCCGCCGCTGCCGCCGCAGGAGCGCGCGCGCTCCCAGGGAGCGGCCCGCGTCCTGCTGGTCCTGGCCCTGACGGCCCTGGGCCTCTGGATCCTGCACGAGTTCCTGCCGGCGCTCGCCTGGGCGGTGGTCCTGGCGATCGCCCTCTGGCCGATCTACCAGCGGCTGGAGCACCGCTTCCCGCCGGGCAAGCACAACATCCTGCTGCCCACGCTGATGACCGCGGCCGTGGCGCTGGTCTTCCTGGCGCCGCTCGCGATCCTCGGCATCCAGGCCGCCCGCGAGGCCCACGACGTGGCGGAGTTCGTCCGGAACGCCGAGGCGAACGGCATCCCGGCTCCGGAATTCCTGCAGCACCTGCCCTACGGCGCCGCGCAGGCGACCGCGTGGTGGAACGACAATCTGGGCCACGCGCAGGCGGGCTCCGATCTGCTGCGCCGCTTCGAGAATCACTCGGTGCTCGGCGCCTCGCGCAATGTCGGCCGCGAGGTGGTGCACCGGATCGTGCTGTTCGGCTTCAGCCTCGTGGCGCTGTTCTTCCTGTTCCGCGACTGGCGGACGGTGCGGGACCAGTCGCTCACCGCCTGCCACCGCCTGTTCGGACCGCGCGGCGAGCGTGTCGCCCGCCAGATGGTGGCCTCGGTGCACGGCACGGTCGACGGGCTGGTGCTGGTGGGCCTCGGCGAGGGCTTCGTGCTGGGGATCGTCTACCACTTCGCGGGCGTGCCCCACCCCGTTCTGCTCGGCGCGTTCACGGCGGTGGCGGCGATGATCCCCTTCGGCGCCGCCGTGGCGATCGCCGTCGCGGCGCTCCTCCTTGTGGCGGCGGGGTCGGTGACGGCCGCTCTGGTGGTGGCGGCGGCGGGCCTCGTCGTGACCTTCGTGGCCGACCACTTCATCCGTCCGGCGCTGATCGGCGGCACGACCAAGCTGCCCTTCCTGTGGGTGCTCCTCGGCATCCTCGGCGGCGTCGAGACCTTCGGGCTGCTCGGCCTGTTCGTCGGGCCGGCCGTGATGGCCGCCCTGGTCTTGCTGTGGCGAGAATTCACCGAGGGACAGGACGCGACGGCCTGAGTCGCGCGAGCCGCTAGTCGGCCGCGCTCGTCCCGGCCGCGGCCTCGACCCGGCGCCGATCCTGGCGCCAGTCGGCCGGCTTCTCGAAGGTGCCGGCCCAGATGCCCCGGCGGGTCGCCCAGGCGTGGCCCTCCTGCCGGATGTAGGGGGCTGTCACCTGGCGGCTGGCCAGCGCCAGCCCCTGGCCCACCATCCAGGCGGACAGATCCTCGCCCTGGACATGGCAGATCCCGGCGACGCGGCCGGCGACAGTGCCCTCGCGCCGCTCGCAGGTGACCACGCCGCCGCCGATCCGCGCGCGCAGGGCCTGCGCGGCCTCGCGGCCGCAGCGATACTCCCGCCCCTTGGCGGTCTCGCAGCTCTGCGCGGTCTCGGGGGCGTCGATGCCGTAGAGATGGATGCGCGTGCCCTGCACCTCGATCGTGTCGCCGTCGATGACGGTCGCCGGGCCGCTGACCGTCCCGGCCGCGGCCGCGGGGCCGCAGAGGAGGAGCAGGGCAAGCATCGGTCTGATCATAACGGGGATGTCCACGCGGGTGGCGAGAATCTGGTGACGAGTTCGTCGGGCCCGAGACGGTGCCCGGCCAATGTGGCGAATTTGCCGGGCGACCGAATCGGCCTCGCAGGCGCGTCGCCGAGTTTCGGCCGTCATGGTTGCCAAAGCGTTCCGCCCGCCGGAGCGAAGCTTGGCAACGGAACGACGGCCCGGAGCCGCTCGTTATGAGTCATGACCTTCCTCAAGACCCTGCTGGCCAGCCTGGCCCTGTGCGCGGCTCTCCTGGTCTGGGCCGGCTTCGAGATCGGTCCGGAGCGGCCGACCGGCAGGACCGGACCCGGCCTGACCGCCGCCGCGGTTCTGGCCAGCGACGGCATGGCGCCGGACGGTCGGCCGGGCGGGCCCGCCGCGGACGGTGGCGGCCCGGACCGTGCAGCTCTGGCCCGCCTCGCCGGACGCGTCTCCGGAGAGGTCCGCGACGCGTCCGCCGCGGCAGCGCCGGCCGGCTGACCGGCCCGGCGATCGGCGTCGGCCGCTCAGGTCCGGTACTTGCCGTTGCGCTTGATGAGAACGCGGGTGCCCACCGGCACGCGCTCGTACAGGTCGGCGATATCCTCGTTCAGCATCCGGACGCAGCCCGACGACATCTGCTCGCCGATGCTCCAGGGCTCGTTGGTGCCGTGGATGCGGAACAGGATGTCGCGGTTGCCCTGGTAGAGGTAGAGGGCGCGGGCGCCGAGGGGGTTGTCCAGGCCGCCCTTCCGGGTGCGCGGCAGGTCGGGATGCAGCGAGACCATCGTGACGGTCGGGCTCCAGTCCGGCCAGACGCCCTTGCGCCCGACCCGCGCCTCGCCCTTCCAGGAGAAGCCGGCCTTGCCCACACCGACCCCGTACTGCATCGCCGTGCCGTCGGCCTGGACGAGGACGAGCTGACGCTTGTCGATGTCGACCACGATCGTCCCCGGCTGCTCGGGACCGTTGTAGCTGACCTGCTGCCGGCGATACTTCGGATCGAGGCGCTGCGTGTCGACCAGCGGAATATCGAAGGGCTTGTCGGGTTTGCTGCCGATGTACCAGGCCGACTCGTCGTCCTGGGCAACTTGGACCGGACGGGTCTGGCACGCCGCCAGGGGGGCGATCGCCACGACGGCGAGGAGGACTCGCGAGAGAACGATCCGGCGCAGGCGGCTCCAGGCCGAGGGAAGCGTGGCGATCATAGGTCCTGTCGTGCGGGATACGGTCGTCGCGCCATGCCTACCGTCTCCGCGCCTGTGACGATGTAGCTTTTCCGCCGCAGCCGGCCGCGCGCGGGCCGCTCCCGCGGCCACGGTTGCGCCCTAATTCTGAATCGCAGAGGCGCTCTATTGCGCCCGGCGCGGAGGTGAGCGATGCCCGAGACCGAAACTCTTCCGACCGAGGCGACGGTCGCCCCGGATGTCCCGCTCAGACCGGCGATTCACCTCGATCACTGCGTGATCCACGTCAGCGACTGGGCGCGCTCCAACACCTTCTACCGGGACGTGGTGGGTGCCGAGATCGTCGAGCGCGGCGCCGGCTTCGCCTACCGGTTCGGCGGCGTCCAGCTCAACTGCCACGGCCCGGGCGTCGAGGCCGTGCCGGTGGCGGCGACTCCCGTCCAGCCGGGCAACAGCGACCTGTGCTTCCGCTGGTCGGGCGCGATCGAGACCGCGATCGCGCATCTCGAGGCCGCCGGGGTCCCGGTGGAACTCGGCCCGGTGGAGCGGCACGGCGCCGCGGGTGCGGGGATCAGCGTCTACTTCCGGGATCCGGACGGCTCGCTCCTGGAGTTCATCACTTACGCGGGATGATCAGCCCCGGCTCTCGGCCAGCGCCTGATTGGTCTGCTCCAGCCGCAGCGCCAGCACGCGCATCAGGGCGATGCTGATCTGCGGAAACTGTGCCAGGAGTTCCAGGAACACGCCGCGGTCGATGCGCAGGGCGGTCACCGCGGATTGCGCCGTCACGGTGGCGGAGCGGGGCTGCTCGGCCAGGATGCCCATCTCACCGACGAGGGCGTCCTGGCCGAGGAGCGCCAGCCGCACCGGCCCGGCGGGACCGTCGATGCTGACCTCCGCCGTGCCCGAGAGGATCACGTAGGCCGCATCCGCCACGTCGCCGCGGGCGAAGAAGCGTTGCCCCGGCTCGAAATGCACCCGCTCGCTGGTGAAGGCGAGGAGCTTCAGGCGCGCCGGCTCCACCTCGCGGAAGAGCGGCACCTGCTTCAGGGAGGAAACCTCGGTGTCGAGGGTCATTCGGGGGCTCCGCGACGGGTCTCGCGCCCAGGACGGCGGGGCCGGACGGGCGCGCTTATCCATGCGGTTCGTCAGGCACTTGTCCAGCCCCGCGCCTGCCGCAACCTGTCGGTGTGGTCTCGGCGCCGTCCTGGCGGTGGGCCTCGCCCTGGCGTCGGGCCCGGCCGCGGCACGCCTCGTCCAGGCCGATCTCGCCCGCGTCGCGGTCGCGCCGCCCCCAGGTGCCCGGGTCCCGCTCGACCTCGCCGCGACCGACGCGCGCACCGACCGGCCGACCACTCTGGGGCAGGCCGTCGGGGGCCGCGCGGCCCTGCTGCTACCGGTGGACTACACCTGCGGGAATGTCTGCGACCCGATGCTGTCCATGTCGGCGGACGCCCTGGCGGCCACGGGCCTCCCGATCGACGACTACGCCCTCGTGCTGGTCGGGATCGACCCGCGCGACGATGCCGCGGCCGCGCGCCGCATGCTGGTCGAGACCCTCGGGGACCGGGCGAAGACCGTCCGGCCCCGGGCGCTCCTCGTGTCGGACGGCGCGCTGGCGCGCCTCACCGGCGCGCTGGGCTACAAGGCGGTGTACGATGCCGGGACCGACAGCTTCGCGCATCCCGCGGCGGCGCTTCTCCTCGCCGCCGACGGCCGGCTGTCGCGGGTCCTGTCGCCCCTGGCGCTGACCGGGCGCGACCTCCGCCTCGCCCTGATCGAGGCCGGAGAAGGCCGGATCGGCAGCATCGCCGACCGGCTCACCCTGCTCTGCTACGGCTACGATGCCGCGCGCGGTATCTACACGCCGCTGATCCAGCGGATCCTGACGGTAGCCGGGATCGTCACGATCCTGGCAATCGCCCTCCTGATCGCGGGCCTGACGCGCCTCGCGCGCCGGCGTCAGGCCTGAGACCTCTCCGTCCGGCTCAGCGCTTCGTGGCGAGGCCCAGACCGCCGGGAGGGGGCGCGTCGCGCTTGAGACTGGCATTCAGGTGCGGCGAATCCGTCGGCTCCTCGCGCGTGGTCGGCGTGGCGGAATCTTCCGGCGCGGGCATCGGCGGCAGCGGTGGCGTGTTCGGCCGCGGCGCCGAGGCCTCATCCTTGACCATGTTGCGGTTCGTCATACGCGAAAACCTTTCCCTCGCGCCGCGCGGCGGCGCCATCCACCCGGAACAAGCCGCCGAACCTCCGGGGCAGCCGGAGCGAACGCGGACATCAACCAGCGTCGAATGTCGACCAACGCGGGACACAAGTCCGGGTTGCTGCCAAGCTTAGCTGGCGGAAGCTTGAGCAGGTCTCAGGATAGGAACCTTGGTTATTGCTGAAGGTTGTTGCGGGGTGAAGCGAAGCCTGAGGAGGAACTGATGGCATCCGGAAATTCGACCTCGAAGCGGGGCTTTGCCTCGATGGATCTGGAGCGGCAGCGCGAGATCGCCAGCAAGGGCGGCCGCAGCGTGCCGGCCGAGAAGCGCTCTTTCTCGCAGGACCGTGAGCTCGCCTCGTCCGCCGGCCGCAAGGGTGGCCAGTCCACGGGGACCGGCCGGGCCGAGTGAGGCCGCTGCCGAACCGAACCGCGTAGCGGCGCCGCGTCCCCCGGGACCGGCGCCGTTCTCGATTCCGGCCCCGGGCCGAGAGAGTCGCGCCAGCGTCGTTCGCACAGCAAAAGGCCCCGCCGAAACGGCGGGGCCTTTTGCTGTGCGGCTCCCGTCGGCGCCGATCAGGAGATGCAGCGGCCGGGGGTCATGCGCCGCGCCTCGGGGCCGACCAGTGAACTCAGGGCCGCCTCGCACCCCTCGCGCATCCGCCGCGGCGGCTGCCGCAGGATCGGCTTGATCTCGAGATCCTGGGCCTCACCCGCGACGGGCGCGTTCCGGCTCTCGAGCCGCTGCACGCCCGCCACCCGCGTCGGGCTGATCGACAGGGACACCGGGCGCATTCCGGGCAGCGGGGCCTGAACGGTCTGAGCCGTGGGAACCGGCATCGTCCAGCGATCCGCCGTGTCGCGAACCACCGGCTGGATCAGAACGGTAAGAAGAGCGGCAGGAGCACTCACGCCCAGAATGAAACCAGACCGCAGCATCGCCCCGACCTCATCGCGAGAGCTTGACAGGATGTTCGTACAACGCGCCCTGCAATCGCAGGTTCCTAGACTGTGCCGCGTCTACGCATCCTGAGTATTCGAACGCAGCTCGGCCGTTGGTGCGGCGGCGCACGCCCGCTATCCACAGACCCGGACCGTTGCCGAAAAACCACTCGCTACGAAAAATCGCCCGCCCTGGAACCTCCTGGGCCGGCACCCGTTCCCTCTGCACCCGGCCACCTGGTCCTCCCCGCATTCCCCTTGTGCATCGGCCGGAACCTTCGCGACGGGCTGGAGCCTTCTCCGGCCCGTTTTTTTGCGCGCGTCCGGACACGGGCGGCGGCCAGGCAACAAAAAACCCCGGCTCGCGCCGGGGTTTTTTGTTGCCATCGTTCCCGGTCGCGGGCGGCCCGGGCGAGCCCCGGGCGCGACCCGACAGGCCGGCCTCAGGCCGTCTTGGCCTCGCGCCGACGGGCGGTCTGCTGGAAGAACAGCGCCTGGCTGATCACCGCCGAGACGTTGGCGGGCTGGAACGGCTTGGCGATGAGGAAGGCCGGCTCGGGCCGCTCGCCGGTGAGGAAGCGCTCCGGATAGGCGGTGATGAAGATCACCGGCACCTCGAAGGACTTCAGGAGGTCGTTCACCGCGTCGAGGCCGGAGGAGCCGTCGGCGAGCTGAATGTCGGCCAGGATCAGGCCGGGACGCTTGCCCTCGCCGGCGATCTTGATCGCCTCGGTACGGGTGCGGGCAACGCCGATGACGTTGTGGCCGAGACCCTCGACCAGAGCCTCCAGATCCATCGCGATCAGGGGCTCGTCCTCGATGATGAGGATCTCGGTCGCCATGTCGGCGGCGAGCTCGCGGCCGGCCTCGTCGACGAGGTCGCGAACCTCGGACACGTCCACGCCGAGGATGATGGCCGCGTCCTCCTCCGAGAAGCCCTCGAGGCAGGAGAGCAGGAAGGCCTGGCGCGGCAGCGGCGTGATCTGACCGAGGCGCACCTCCGCAGGCAGGTCGTGCTGGACCTGCTCGCTGCGGCCGTTGACCGAGAGCGAGTTCCAGATCCGCGTGAAGACGCGGAACAGGTCGGCCTTGATGTTGGTGCTGCGACCGAGCGTGTCCGGCTCGTTGACGAGGGTCTCCAGGGTGGCGGCGACGTACGCGTCACCCGCCACTTGGCTACCCGTGAGCGCGCGCGCGTAGCGGCGCAGGTACGGCAGGTGCTGTACCACGAGTTGCGATGTCGACATTCGATCCCCTGTGCCTCGCCGTGTTGCCCGGCCGCGAGCGCCTCGATCCGTTACCGAGGGCCTGCCGGGGCCGGCTCTGTGTCCTGCGCAGCCTACCGCCCAACGCGGAGGCCCGCACTCCGTTCCACCCCCCGGCGGAACCGATGCCGGCGCGCAGGCGTTGCCGGCGCAGCCATGGCGTATGTCGAGCCGCAGCACAATGCGGCCGGGCCGACTTCGGCAACAAGGGGCGTGTTGATGGTGGACCAGGGGAAGGAGGCAGGTCTTCGCGCGCGCGATCCGCACGCCGAGACTGCTTCGGATCGCTCATCGGCGCCCGAGAACAGCTCCGGTGACGCATCCGCTTCCGACCAGCCCGACCGCGCCCGGAGCAGGAACGGCCTGAGCGATCAGACCCGCAATCGCATCGCCGCGCAGTTGCGCGCGATGTACGACACGGTCACGCAGCAGCCGGTCCCCGACCGCTTCGCCGAGCTGATCGCACAGCTCGACAGCGCCGACCGCAAGGGCTGAGCCGCCGACGGATTGATCGGCCTGCATGCGAGCAGCGCTCGGACCGCCCCCACCTGTCCTCACACGATCGTGGAGACCGGCCCGGCCAATCACCATCGCGCGCGGCGGCATCATCCCGACGGAAGAAGCCGCCGCCCTGAGGCGACGGCTTCTCCTGCGTGCCCGTGCGCCGGCCCGCGTTCGGGGCCGGCATATCCGGTCAGTCGTCAGAGGGTCGGCGAACGGCCCCGCATCAGGCCGACGACGGCGGAGATAGCGAACAGGACGATCGCCACGAAGAACACCAGCTTGGCCGCTTCCATAGCGGTGCCGGCGATGCCGCCGAAGCCAAGCAGAGCGGCCACGAGGGCGACGACGAGAAAAGTTACGGCCCAACCGAGCATGGTTCGTATCCTTAGAAAGTACCAACGCGGGCGGGCCGCGTCGTTCTGAACACGAAAACGCCAAGGTTTAGCTCCGGTTCCGCCCCTATTGCGAAGTCCTGTGAGTCCCTACGGCCGCGCGCGCCGTCCGCGACACGGGGTGACGGAACGAGACAGGGGCGCTAGCGTTCGAAGATAGGTCTCCAGGCTCGATCCGGGATTTGCGATGCTGCAATCTGCCAAGAGTGCCGTTCGATCGAAGGCCGCCGCGATGGCGGCGCGCGTGACCGAGATCGTCGACAGGGCCGGCGATGCCCTGCGCGCGGCCGCGCTCGGACTCGTGCCGGCACCGGCGCCCGTACCGGTCCGCGTGCGCGCGCGCCAGCCGCGCCGGCAGGACTGACCGCACGGCGGGCGCGCCCCGCGGGATCGGACGCGGCCCCCTCCGCGTCCATCCGGCTCGGCGCGCGGTGGGATCGCCACCCCGGCCGCGATGGCCAGCACCGCGGACGGGTCCTGACGGCGACCGACACTCCCTTTGCCGTGGCCGCCGATCCGCACAGCCTTCGGGGTGATTGCCACGCGGCCGCCGAGCGTCCATGGAACCGCCGTTTCGATCGCACGGGATCGCGATGGCGGACACCGACGAGACCACCCTGACCTTCGATCCCTCGATGCCTCCGGCCGGCCGGCTGGACCGGGTCGCGCCGCTGATCCGCCGACGGGTCGCGCCGAACGGCGGCCCGTTCACGGCGAGCGGCACCTGCACCTACGTGGTGGGCCAGGAGCGCGTCGCGGTGATCGATCCGGGCCCGGACGATCCGGCCCATGTCGACGCGCTGCTTCAGGATCTCGGCACCGAGCGGGTCGAGGCCATCGTGGTCACCCACACCCATCGGGATCACTCGCCCGGAGCAAGGCTGCTCGCCGCGCGCACCGGCGCGCCGATCGTCGGATGCGCGCCGCACAGGGCCGCGCGGGCCCTGTCGGAAGCGGAGACCCCGATGCTCGACGCGAGCGCCGACCGGGCGCACGCGCCGGAACGGATCATGGTGGAGGGCGACGCCGTGTCCGGCCCGGGCTGGACCCTCGTGGCCGTCGAGACCCCCGGTCACACGATGAACCATCTCGCCTTCGCGCTGCCGGAGGCGCGGGCGCTGTTCTCGGGCGACCACGTCATGGCGTGGTCGACGACGATCGTGGCCCCGCCGGACGGCGCGATGCGGGCCTACATGGAGTCCCTCGACAAGCTGCGCGGTCGCGACGAGGCGGTCTACTGGCCGGGGCATGGCGGCCCGGTGCGCGAGCCCGCCCGGTTCCTCCGGGGACTGGCCGGGCACCGCCGCCAGCGCGAGGCGGCGATCCGCGCACGGCTGGCAGCCGGCGACGGGCGAATCGCCGACATCGTCGCGGCGATCTACCAGGGGCTCGACCCCCGGCTCCGCGGCGCGGCGGCCCTGTCGGTCTTCGCCCATCTGGAGGATCTGGTCGGACGCGGGCTCGCGTCCTGCGACGGCGCCCCCCGGCTCGACGGCACTTACGCGCCGGCCTGAGGCGCGCGGCGGCTCACTTCACCGCGAGGGCGAGGTTGGCGACGTCGTCGAGATAGGCCCGGATCCGGTCGGCGTTGCTGCCGAAATCCCGGCCGCCGAGCCGCGAGGCCGAGCGCACGTCGATCCGCGCCCCGTCGGCACGGGGGCGGATGCGCACGGTGACATCGTCGGGCAGGTTCAGGATCAGCCCCCGGGCCACGGCCTCGATCCGGCCGTTGCCGGTCCGGCCGCCCGGCCGGATCGCCTCGACGATCTGCCAGTGCCGCTTCAGGGCCGCCTGCCGGGCGAGTTCGAACGCCTCGTCGGCGCCGATATCGAGGGTCAGCGGCGCGATCTGCGGATAGGCGCCGCGCTGGCTCTCGCGTGCCGCCGGGCTCGGGTCCGCCGGGTAGCGTCCGCCGCGGGCCGCGAAGGCCGCCCGCGAGCGCGAGAAGGCCGGCGGATTGTCGATGTCGGTGGTGATGTCAGACAGGGCCGGCAACCGCAGGCCGCGCAGGCCCAGGAAGGCGGGGTAGCCCAGCACCGCCAGCGCGAGGACCAGCCCGGCGAGGGCGGCCCCGAGGCCGCGGGCGCCCTCGCGCCAGACCCGCACGAAGGCGAAGATCGCGGCCGCGGCCGCCAGCAGCGCGACGCCGAGGCCGGCCAAGAGGGCCACGAGGGCGGCGTTCGTGTCGGAGCGCGGATCCCGGACGAGGACGAGGGCGATCCCGGTGGCGATGACGGCGAACACGGCGAGCCGCCGGGCCAGCGGCCCCGCGCGGGTGACGGGTTCCTCGATGAGCAGACGGCGCATGGGGATCATGGAGGCGTTCGAGGCCTGATCTTAGAGCTTGGCCGGGGCCGGCACCATGGCGCGGCCGTCACGGGGCATAGGCGCGGGCGTTGCCGGGCAGTCCGAGCGTCGCGGGCAGCTTGAGCGGATCGGGGAGCATCGCGTCCCCGTACCGGCCGGCCGGGTCGGAGGCCTCGCTGTGGGCGACCGTCTGGGCCGTCAGGGCGCTCCAGGGCCCCGTGACCGCGAACAGGATCCCGCGGGAGGCGTCGGCGGGCGGGCGCAGGACGAGGTCGCCCTTGGCATCGAGCCGCCGCTCCGGCAGCGAGACCTGACCGTGCAGGGTCGCCCCGACGCTCGGCCCCAGGAGCCCCGATTCGGCGATCTCGCCCACGCCGTCGACGAAGCGCAGCGTCACCACGGCCCGCTCGAAGGCCGTCCGGCCGTTCCGGCGCGCCAGGGCTCCGGACGCCACCGCACCGTTGCGGTGGACGACGTCGGCGAGGTCGAGGCCGGCGATGGCACCGCCGTCCATGGCGAGCGTGGCCCGACCATTCAGATGCGCCAGCAGCCCGGCCGTGTCGCGGGCCCTGGAATCGAGGGCGAAATGCCCCTGCACGGGCCCGATGACCCACCGCGCCGCACCGATCTCGCCGAGGAGCGCGCCGAGATCGACGCGATCGAGGCTCCCCTGCGTGCGCAACTCGGTCGCGGCCGGGTCGGCGCCGCTCGTCAGGTTGACGCGCCCCTTGAACGTGCCATCCTGGATCCGGGCCCGGTTCACCGCCACTTCTAGGGCGGCCTCCCGCACCAGGACGCTCGCCGCCAGATCCTGCACCCGGACCGCGCCGGCGCGTCCCTCGGCCGCCGACAGGCGCAAGTCGAGGTCGCCCCGCGTGAAGGGCGCCAGGGCGATCGACACGGGCGCGGGGTCGAGGAGTCGCGACAGATCCGCGACGAGCGGCGTGAGATCGAGTGTCTCGGCCGCCAGGGTCGCCTGCACCGAGAGGCGCGGCGCCTTGCCGGGCCCGAGTGCGACGGCGCCGGCCCCCTCGAGCACGTTCTGGCCCAGGCCGATGCGCAGGCTCGGCCACGAGACGGACCGCTCGGCCGTCTCGAACCGGCCGTCGACCGAGAAGGCCCCGGCGAGCGGCGCCAGCGGCACGTCACGGCCGATCCAGGCCAGGCTCTCCGGCAGGAATCGCGTCTCGAACCGGACCTGCCCGGACATGACGGGCAGCGCGCCCCCCTCCGCGGGCGGCGCCAGCGTTCCGTCCGCCGCGAGGCTGCCGTTCGGCCACGTGATCTCCGCGGTGAAGGGGCTGCCGCGGCGCTGGGCCAACGCGGCCGGACGCAGGTGAGTCAGGGCGATCCGGGTCGGTACGCCCCGCCAGATCAGGCTGGCCCGGCCCTCGGCGGCCCTGCCCCAGAGCGGCCACGCGATGTCGAGGTCGATATCCCGGGCCGCGTCGCCGGCGGCGAGGCGCGCGTCGCGCAGGACGATCCGGCGCGGCCGGGCCGTCTCGCCGGACCGGGCCTGCTCGGCGAGGCGCGCGAGGGCTGCGTCCCAGCCGACGGGATCGTCCGACAGCCGCGCGCCCTCCAGGCGGAGGCCGCTGACGGCCGCGCGCCCCCCGAGGAGGCTCAGCGGGTCGAGGTCGATGGTCAGGCGGCCCTCCTCCGCCAGGACCGGGCCGGCGGAACCGGCGGCGAGCCGGACGCGGTCGAAGGTCAGGCGCGGCCAGGGCAGCACCGCGAGGCGCGCCGGCCCCTCCAGCGTCAGACCGAGGCCGTAGGCATCGAAGGCGCGGCGGGCGAACGCCGTGACCCGGCCGTCCTCCACGGGCCAGTCGCGCAGGCCGAGGCCGGCAGCGATCAGGCTCCCGAGAGCGAGGACGAAGATCGGGCGGCGCAGCGACATCATGCTCCGAAGGGGCGGCGGCTGTGGCCGGAAGCCGGGCGCCGCGCCGGCCCCTCGGGCTGCCACGGCCCGGCAGGGTCTGCACGTCGAGGGGGCAACTTAGCGTCCCCGGCCGGCTTTGTCTGCCGCGCCCGCGCAGGGCCGCCCTGCCCTCCCCAACGCAGTGCCGGTTACGGATCGCCCGGGACCGCACGGACCGGTGCGGCGCACCACTGGATTTCGCGCGCGGAATCGGGGAGAGCAGGCGCGAGGACACGCGCTTCCCAAGGTTTCGGCCGGTCGGATCCGGCGGGAAAAGGACGGTTCGATGAAGAAGGTCTACACGGATGCCGCCGCCGCCCTGGCCGGCCTCCTGCACGACGACATGATGGTGATGTGCGGCGGCTTCGGCCTCTGCGGCATCCCCGACGAGCTGATCGAGGCGGTGCGCCTCTCGGGCGTCAAGGGCCTCACGGTCGTGTCGAACAATGCCGGCATCGACGGGGTCGGCCTCGGCAAGCTCCTGGATACCCGCCAGGTCGCCAAGATGATCTCGTCCTACGTGGGCGAGAACAAGGAGTTCGCCCGCCAGTATCTCGGCGGCGAGCTGGAGATCGAGTTCAACCCGCAGGGCACGCTGGCGGAGCGGATCCGCGCCGGCGGCGCGGGCATCCCGGCCTTCTTCACCAAGACCGGCGTCGGCACCAAGGTCGCCGAGGGCAAGGAAGTCCGCGAGTTCGACGGCGAGCAGTACGTGATGGAGCGCGGCCTGTTCGCCGACCTCGCCCTGGTCCACGCCCACACCGGCGACACCGAGGGGAACCTGCGCTACCGGATGACCGCCCGCAACTTCAACCCGATGATGGCCACCGCCGCCAAGATGACGGTGGCGCAGGTCGAGCACCTCGTGAAGCCCGGCGAGATCGACCCGGACACGATCCACACGCCCGGCATCTTCGTGAAGCGGATCATCGACGTCGGGCAGCGCGACAAGCGCATCGAGCAGCGCACCACGCGCAAGCGCGGCGACAGCACCCCGGCCGCGGCGGCCGGCGGCGGCACGCACTGATCGGACGGGAAGGGAGCGAGAACGATGGCCTGGACCCGCGAGCAGATGGCGGCGCGCGCCGCCAAGGAGCTGGAGGACGGCTTCTACGTGAACCTCGGCATCGGCATCCCGACGCTGGTGTCGAACTACATCCCCGAGGGCATGTCGGTGCAGCTCCAGTCGGAGAACGGCATGCTGGGCATGGGCCCCTTCCCGTACGAGGGCGAGGAGGACCCGGACCTGATCAACGCCGGCAAGCAGACGATCACGGCGCTGCCGACGACGAGCTACTTCTCCTCGGCCGATTCCTTCGGGATGATCCGCGGCGGGCACATCAACCTGTCGATCCTCGGCGCCATGCAGGTGGCCGGCAACGGCGACCTCGCGAACTGGATGATCCCCGGCAAGATGGTGAAGGGGATGGGCGGCGCCATGGACCTCGTGGCGGGCGTGAAGCGCGTCGTCGTGGTGATGGAGCACGTTGCCAAGAACAAGGACGGCACCGAGAGCCCGAAGCTGCTCAAGGCCTGCGACCTGCCGCTGACCGGCACCCGCGTGGTCGACCTGGTGATCACCGATCTCGGCGTGTTCGAGATCGACAAGAAGGGCGACGGCGGCATGAGGCTGATCGAGCTCGCCGACGGCGTCACCGAGGACGAGATCCGCGGGAAGACCGAGGCCGACTTCACGGTCGTCCTGAAGAACTGACGCCCCTGGGCCCGGCGGCCGACGTCGCCGGGCCCGTCGCGGGACGCGTTACCGGGGTCGGACGACCGATCGTCGAACGGTCCCGCGGACGCGGCCGACGCGCCCCTCACGCCTCGACTCGGACGCGAAACACCCCCTGCCACGTTCGGAACAGGAGGTGTTTCGCGCGGTCAGTGCAGGCCCGGCCGCGGGGCTCGATCCCGTGAGTCCGTCCGGCCGCGGCCGTGTCAGCCCGCGTCGCTGGCGCCCGCACCCGCGAGCTGCGGGTCCCGGGTCGCCGGGCGCACCGGGCTGTCGGCCGCCGGCTCCGCGCCGTGCAGCGCCCGCCGGACGTAGCCGTCGATCCGGTCGCCCTGCTCCGGCAGGGCAGCCTCGAGATGGGCGATCATCTTGGGCGTCCAGAACGCCTTGATGTGCTTCTGGATCCCGGCCACCGCCTCCTCCTCCGGGTAGGACCGGAAGAAGGTGGCGATCTGGTTGGCCATGCGGACGAGCTTGTCCGCCTGCGTCACGGCGCTCATCGGGTACTCTTACTCTGCCGCGTCCAGGGTCTGTGCGATCCGGGTCAGGGAGAAGTCCTCCTCGTAGAACTTCGCCTGCCAGTCGGAGGGCCGGTTGGTCCGCCGGACCTGCACCGCCGTCACCTTGTACTCGGGGCAGTTCGTCGCCCAGTCCGAGTAGTCGGTGGTGATGACGTTGGCGCCGGTCTTGGCGTGGTGGAACGTCGTGTAGACCACGCCCGGCTGCATCCGCTCGGAGATCTTGGCCTTCAGGGCGATGTCGCCGGAGCGGCTCTCCAGGGCGACGAGGTCGCCGTCCACGATGCCGCGCAGTTCCGCGTCGAACGGGTGGATCTCCAGCACGTCCTCCTCGTGCCAGCGCGAGTTTTCGGTGCGCCGGGTCTGCGCGCCGACATTGTACTGGGAGAGGATCCGGCCCGTGGTGAGGATCAGCGGGAACTTCGCCCCCGTCCGCTCCTCGGTGGCCACGAACTCGGTGATCATGAACCGGCCCTTGCCGCGGACGAACCGGTCGACGTGCATCATCGGCGTGCCGAGCGGCGCCTTCTCGTTGCAGGGCCACTGCACCGAGCCGAGCTCGTCGAGCTTGGCGTAGGACACGCCGGTGAAGCTCGGGGTGAGCGACGCGATCTCGTCCATGATCTCGGACGGGTGGCTGTAGGTCATCGGGTAGCCGAGCGCGTTGGCGAGCAGCACCGTGCCCTCCCAGTCGCCGTAGCCGCCCATCGGGGCCATGACCTTGCGGACCCGCGAGATGCGGCGCTCGGCGTTGGTGAAGGTCCCGTCCTTCTCGAGGAACGAGGCGCCCGGCAGGAAGACGTGGGCGTACTTGGCGGTCTCGTTCAGGAACAGGTCCTGGACGACGATGCACTCCATCGCCATCAGGCCCGACGTCACGTGGTGCGTGTCGGGGTCGGACTGCGCGATGTCCTCGCCCTGGATGTACATGCCCTTGAACGAGCCCTCGACGGCCTCGTCCAGCATGTTGGTGATGCGCAGGCCCGGCGCGTTGTCGAGCTTGGCGCCCCAGAGGGCCTCGAAGCTCTCGCGGGTGGCGTCGTCCGAGACGTGGCGGTAGCCGGTGAGCTCGTGCGGGAACGAGCCCATGTCGCAGGAGCCCTGGACGTTGTTCTGGCCGCGCAGCGGGTTCACGCCGGCGCCGAGCTTGCCGATATTGCCGGTGGCCATGGCGATGTTCGCCATGCCCATGACCATGGTCGAGCCTTGGCTGTGCTCGGTGACGCCGAGCCCGTAGTAGATGCCGGCCGCGCCGCCTTTGGCGTAGAGCCGGGCCGCTCCGCGGACCTGCTCAGGGTCGAGGCCGGTGAAGGACTGCTGGTTCTCCGGGGAGTGTCGCTCGTCGGCGATGAACCGCGCCCAGGACTCGAACTCGGCGAGGTCGCAGCGCTCGCGGACATAGGCCTCGTCGATCAGCCCCTCGGTGACGATCACGTGCGCCAGCGAGTTGATGAAGGCGACGTTGGAGCCGGGCTTCAGCGGCAGGTGATAGTCGGCCTTGATGTGGGGCGACTTGACGAGGTCGATCCTGCGCGGATCGGCGACGATCAGTTTCGCGCCCTGCCGGAGGCGCTTCTTCATCCGCGAGCCGAAGACCGGGTGGCCGTCGGTCGGATTGGCGCCGATCACCAGGATCACGTCGGAATGCTCGACCGACTTGAAGTCCTGGGTGCCGGCCGAGGTGCCGAGCGTCGACATCAGGCCGTAGCCGGTCGGCGAGTGGCAGACGCGGGCGCAGGTATCGACGTTGTTGTTGCCGAAGGCGGCGCGCACCAGCTTCTGGACGAGGTAGGCTTCCTCGTTGGTGCAGCGCGACGACGTGATGCCGCCGACCGAATCCTTGCCGTACTGGGCCTGGATCCGCTTGAACTCGGAGGCCGCCCGATCGATGGCCTCCTCCCAGGAGACCTCGCGCCACGGATCCGTGATCTTCTCGCGGATCATCGGCTTGGTGATGCGGTCCTTATGGGTGGCGTAGCCGTAGGCGAAGCGGCCCTTGACGCAGCTATGGCCCTCGTTGGCCTTGCCGCCCTTGTACGGGACCATGCGGACGACGCGCTCGCCCTGCATCTCGGCCTTGAACGAGCAGCCGACGCCGCAATACGCGCAGGTCGTGACCTCGGCGTGCTCCGGCTGGCCGTACTCGTGGATCGACTTCTCCTGCAGGGTCGCGGTCGGGCAGGCCTGCACGCAGGCGCCGCAGGACACGCACTCGGACTCGAAGAAGTTGGTCGGGCCGGCCGCCACGCGGCTGTCGAAGCCGCGACCCGCGATGGTCAGCGCGAAGGTGCCCTGCACCTCCTCACAGGCGCGGACGCAGCGGTTGCAGACGATGCACTTCGACGGGTCGTAGGTGAAGTACGGGTTCGACTCGTCCTTCGGCAGGTACTTCTCGGAGCTCGGCCGGACGTGGTTGTCGCCCTCGTAGCCGTAGCGCACGTCGCGCAGGCCCACGACGCCCGCCTGGGTCTGCAGCTCGCAGTCGCCGTTCGCCGCGCAGGTCAGGCAGTCGAGGGGGTGGTCGGAGATGTAGAGCTCCATCACGCCCTTGCGGAGCCTGGCGAGCTTCTCGTTCTGGGTGTGGACCACCATGCCGTTCTCGGCCGGCGTCGTGCACGAGGCGGGCGTGCCGCGCCGGCCCTCGATCTCAACGAGGCAGAGGCGGCAGGAGCCGAACGGCTCCAGCGAGTCGGTGGCGCAGAGCTTCGGGATCTGCGTCCCGGCCTGCATCGCCGCCGCCATTACCGAGGTGCCGGCGGGCACCGTCACCGACATGCCGTCGATCTTCAGCGTCACCGTCTGCGCGCTGACGCGGATCGGCGTGCCGTAGTCGATTTCTTTGATGAGGGCCATGCGCGCCGCCTCACTCAGCCGCCGCAGGCAGCGAGCCCGCACGGCGAAAATCTTCGGGGAAATGGGTGATCGCGCTCATGACGGGCATCGGGGTGAGCCCGCCCATGGCGCAGAGCGACCCGTCGGTCATGACCTCGCAGAGGTCCTCGACCAGCTTCAGGTTCGCGTCCGGCCGGATGCCGGCGATCACCTTGTCCATGGTCTCGACGCCGCGGGTCGCGCCGATGCGGCAGGGGGTGCACTTGCCGCACGACTCGGTGGCGCAGAACTCGAAGGCGAAGCGGGCCTGGGCGGCCATATCGACCGTATCGTCGAACACCACGATGCCGCCGTGGCCGACGAGGCCCTTCTTGGCCGCCATCGCCTCGTAGTCGAGGGGCGTGTCGAGGAGATGGTCGGGGAAGTAGGCCCCGAGCGGCCCGCCGACCTGCACGGCCCGGACCGGCCGACCTGAGCGGGTGCCGCCGCCGAAATCCTCGATCACCTGACGGAGGGTGATGCCGAAGGCCATCTCGATCAGGCCGCCGTGCTTGATGTTGCCGGCGAGCTGGATCGGCAGGGTGCCGAGCGAGCGGCCCATGCCGTAATCGGCGTAGGCCCTGGCGCCGTTCTCCAGGATCCACGGCACGGCCGTGAAGGTCATGACGTTGTTGACCAGCGTCGGCTTGCCGAGGAAGCCCTTCAGCGCCGGGATCGGCGGCTTGGCCCGCACGATGCCGCGCTTGCCCTCCAGGCTCTCCAGCAGCGAGGTCTCCTCGCCGCAGATATAGGCCCCGGCGCCGAGGCGCACGTCCAGGTGGAAGCTCTTGCCCGAGCCCAGGATGTTGTCGCCGAGCACGCCCGCCGTCACGCCGTTGGCGATCGCCTCCTTCAGGGTCGCGAAGGCCTGCGGGTACTCGGAGCGCAGGTAGATGTAGCCGCGGGTGGCGCCAGTGGCGACGCCCGCGATGGTCATGCCCTCGATGAGGTTGAAGGGATCGCCCTCCATCATCATCCGGTCGGCGAAGGTGCCGGAATCGCCCTCGTCGGCGTTGCAGACCACGTATTTCTGGTCCGCCTCGGCGAGCATCACGGTGTTCCACTTGATGCCGGCGGGGAAGCCGGCACCGCCCCGGCCGCGCAGGCCGGACTCGCGCACCGCCGCGACAATGCCCTCGGCATCGAGCTTCAGGGCGGCCTCGAGGCCGCGGTAGCCGCCATGGGCCCGGTAATCGTCCACGGAGACCGGGTCGATCACGCCGCAGCGGTGGAAGGTCAGGCGCTGCTGCCGGGCGAGGTAGGGGATTTTTTCAGGATCGCCGAGGCGCAGGGCGTGGTCGCCGCCCGTGGTCAGGCCGGCATCCAGCAGGGCATCGACGTCCTTGACCGTCACCGGCCCGTAGGCGACCCGCCCCTCGGGGGTGCCGACCTCGACCATCGGCTCCAACCAGAACAGGCCGCGGGAGCCGGTCCGGACAATGGTGACGTCCAGGCCGCGGCGCTCGGCGCCGGCGAAGAGGGCGCGGGCGACCTTGTTGGCGCCGAGCCCGAGGGCGACGGCGTCGCGCGGAACGTAGAGCGTGACGCTCACTGGCGCACCTCCGTCAGGGCAGCTTCGAGGGCGTCGGCGGTCAGGTGCGCGACCGGCTCACCGTCGACCAGCGCGGCGGGGCCGTTGGCGCAGAGGCCGAGGCAGTAGACCGGCTCGACCGTGGCGCTGCCGTCGGCGGTGGTCTCGTGCCAGCCGCAGCCGAGGCGGCCGAGGATCTCGCGGTGCAGCTTGTCGGAGCCCATGGCCTGGCAGGCCTCGGCCCGGCACAGCTTCACCTCGTGGCGGCCGGCGGGGTGGGCGCGGAAGTCGTGGTAGAAGGTGATGCAGCCATGCACCTCGGCGCGCGACAGGTTCAGCGCGTCCGCGATCAGCGGCACGGCGCCGGAATCCACGTAGCCGAAGGTTTCCTGCAGCGCGTGCAGGATCGGCAGCGTGGCCCCTTCGAGATGGGTGTGCTCGGCGATGATCCCGGACGCGCGCTCCGCGCTCCAGGGCTCGTGACGCGCCATGGTTTCCAGCCCAGTCTGTTCCTGTTCTAATGCGAAGAGGAACAGAAATGCCGAATGGCATCAATCGCGCTGTCCGGTCGGGCGACAAAGGACGTTTGTCGAGCTGTAACGCGCAGGCCAGACGAGCGGAGACACTTCGTTAACCTGTTGCCGCAGCGCGATTTTTCAGATCCTATACGCGGTCAGAATTTGTCGCGTGCATCGCAACATAAATTTGTGCCATGCAAGAAACTGCATCCTGTCACGTCGGGTCCGGAACGTCCGCTCAGAGCCCTCCGTCCTTGCGAGCGGAGCGAAGCGATCCAGGGCAGCGCGACCTCGGCAAGCGTGGCGCGACTGGATCGCTTCGCTCCGCTCGCAAGGACGGCGGCGGGCTCCGAGACCGGAGCCTCGGCCGCCTCAGAACTCCATCTCGAGCTCCTCGATCTCGTCCGGCTCGTCGGCGGCGGCCTCAGCCCACTCGACCATCAGCGGCCAGTGCAGGATCGTGTCGCGGTAGGCGGCGGCCCGGGGCGGCAGCGCGACGTCGTAGGTGCGGAAGCGCGTGCAGACCGGAGCGTACATGGCGTCGGCCAGGCACGGCCGCGCGCCGAACAGGTACGGACCCTCGTAGCGGTCCAGGCAATCGTCGAAGATCGTGACGATGCGCTCGATATCGGCCTTCGCCCCGTTGAACACCCGGAAGTCGGGGTGGAAGGCGCGCAGGTTCATCGGCAGCGCCGAGCGCAGATTGACGAAGCCGGAATGCATCTCGCCGGAGATGGACCGGCAATGGGCGCGCTCCGCCACGTTGCCGGGCAGGAAGCCGGCCTCCGGGAAGGTCTCGGCGAGGTACTCGGCGATGGCCAGGGTGTCCCAGACGACCACGTCGCCGTGGCGCAGGCGCGGCACCAGGAAGGACGGCGAGAGGTGAAGCAGCTCCGCCCGGGTGGTGGCGTCGGCGCCGGACAGGACCTCGGTCTCGAAATCGAGACCCGCCATCCGGCAGATGAGCCAGCCCCGCAGGGACCACGAGGAGTAGTTGCGGCTCGAGATGGTGAGCGTAGCGGCCGTCATCGTCCTGCCCCGGGCGCGTCGCCGATCGTGCGGTCTGCGAGGCCCGATCCAAGACTCGTGCCGAACGGGGCTGGCGAATCGCTTCCGCCCGCGATTCTACTCCCGTCGCAGCAGCGCCGCGACCTCCGCCTCCTCGGCCGCCGACAGGTTCCGGGCCGGCGCGGGCGGGCGGCGGCGGGCGAGGCGCCAGATTCCCAGCCCGCCGAGCAGGACTGCGAGCACCGGGGTGAGCCACAGCAGCAGGGTGTGCAGCGCGAAGACCGGGCGCAGCAGCACGAACTCGCCGTAGCGGGCCACGACGTAGTCGAGCACCGCCGTGTCGCTGTCGCCCTTCTCCAGCCGCTCGCGGACGATCAGGCGCAGATCCTTGGCAAGCGGCGCGTCGGAATCGTCGATCGACTGGTTCTGGCAGACGAGGCAGCGCAGTTCGGCCGAGATCTCCCGCGCGCGATGCTCCAGGACGGGATCCTTCAGCACCTCGTCGGGCTGCACCGCGAGGGCCGGCAGCGACGCCAGCAGGGCGAGCGCCGCCAGCGCGGGCCGGAGCGAGCGGCGCGCCATCACTCGGCCGGCACCGCGACCGGGAGCGGCCGCGCCTTCGCCTTGGCGGGGACGCCTACGCGCATCCGCCGGTCCGTGAGCGACAGGCCGCCGCCCACGGCCATCACCACCGCCCCGAGCCAGATCAGCAGGACCAGCGGCTTGTAGTAGAGGCGCAGGCCGACGCCGCCGTCCTGCCCGATCTCCCCGAGACTCGCGTAGACCTGGCTGGCGCCGACGGTCAGCAGGCCCGATTCCGTCACCGCCATCTTGCGGCTCGGGTAGAACCGCTTGCCGGTCTCGACCTGCCCGACCTCGTCGCCGCCGCGGGTGCGGATGGTCAGGTAGGCGGCGGCCTCCTCGTAGTTCGGTCCCTTGCGCGGCGCGACGCGATCGAGGGTCGCCACGTAGGGTCCCGTCGCCAGGCTTTGGCCGGCCTTGAGGGTCGCCAGCCCCTCGGTCGCCCAGCCCTGCGCGGCGATGCCCAGCACCACGACGCCGACCCCGGCATGGGCGATGGCGGTGCCCCAGGCCGAGCGCGGCAGGCCGACGGCGCGGCGGCCGATCTGGCCGAGGGAGCGGGCGCGGCTCGCCCCGTAGCCCCGGGCGCGGGTGACGATCTCCAGGGCGGAGCCGATCAGCAGGTAGGCGCCGAGGCCGATCCCGACCGGCGCCATGACCGGCCCGCCCCAGGTCAGCGCCAGCACCCCGAAGCCGACGACGAGGGCGACCGCCAGCGCGGCGAACAGGCGCTGGGCGGCGGCGAGCACGTCGCCGCGCTTCCAGGCGAGCGACTGCCCCATGGGCACGATCAGCAGGAGCGGGATCGCCAGCGGGACGAAGGTGGAGTTGAAGAAGGGCGGCCCGACCGTGATCTTCTCGCCCGTCAGCATCTCCAGCACGAGCGGGTACAGGGTGCCGACCAGCACGGTGGCGCAGGCGGCCACCAGGAACAGGTTGTTCAGGACGAGCGACCCCTCGCGAGAGATCGGCGCGAACAGGCCGCCCTGCCGCAGCAGCGGCGCCCGCCACGCGAACAGCGTCAGCGAGCCGCCGATGAACAGCACCAAGATCGCCAGGATGAAGACGCCGCGGGTCGGGTCCGTGGCGAAGGAATGGACCGAGGTGATCACGCCCGAGCGGACCAGGAAGGTGCCGATCAGCGAGAGCGAGAAGGTCAGGATGGCGAGCAGCACCGTCCAGACCTTCAGGGCGTCGCGCTTCTCCATCACCACGGTGGAGTGCAGCAGCGCCGTGCCGGCGATCCACGGCATCAGCGAGGCGTTCTCCACCGGATCCCAGAACCACCAGCCGCCCCAGCCGAGCTCGTAATAGGCCCAGTAGGAACCCATCGCGATCCCGAGCGTCAGGAAGCACCACGCGGCCAGCGTCCAGGGCCGCACCGCCCGCGCCCAGACGGCGTCGATCCGCCCGTCGATCAGCGCGGCCACCGCGAAGGCGAAGCTGATCGAGAAGCCGACATAGCCGACGTAGAGGAGCGGCGGGTGGATCGCGAGACCGGGATCCTGCAACAGCGGGTTGAGGTCGTTGCCCTCGAGCGGCGCCGGGATCACCCGGGTGAACGGGTTCGAGGTCGTGATGATGAACAGCACGAACACGAAGGTGATCAGCCCCTGCACGCCCAGCGTGCTGGCCCGCAGCCGCGGCGGCACCGAGTTCTTCGCGGCCGCCACGCAGGCGCCGAACAGGGTGAGGATCAGGACCCAGAGGAGCATCGAGCCCTCGTGGTTCCCCCAGACGCCCGAGATCTTGTAGATCAGCGGCTTCTGCGTGTGCGAGTTCTCGACGACGTTCTGGACCGAGAAGTCCGAGGTGACGTGCGCGTAGGTCAGCGCCGCGAAGGCGAACAGCACGCAGGCGAACGCGCCGAGCGCCGCCTGCGAGGCGATCTGGCGGAGCGCCGGATCGCCCGAGCGGGCGGCCCAGATCGGCATCACCACCTGGACGAGGGAGATCGCCAGCGCGAGCGCGAGGGCGAAGTGGCCGGTCTCGACGATCATGCGGGTTCCCTCACCGCTCGCTGCGGGGACCGAGGGTGCTGTCCGCCGCCGCGGTGGCGGGCTTCGGCGCCGGGCCGCCCCTGTTCGGGCCGCCCTCCTGCCAGCGCCCCTGCGCCTTCAGCGCGTCGGCCACCTCGCGGGGCATGTAGGATTCGTCGTGCTTGGCGAGCACCGTGTCGGCGCGGAACTGCCCGCCCGGCTCCAGCACGCCCTCGGCGACCACGCCCTGCCCTTCGCGGAACAGGTCCGGCAGCAACCCCTTGTAGTGGACCTCGACGGTCTCGTTCGTGTCGGTGACGGCGAAGTCGACCGTCTGGTCGGGACCGCGCCTGAGCGAGCCGTCCTTCACCAGACCGCCGAGCCGCAGGCGCGTGCCCGGGGCGATGGCCTGCTTGGCGATGTCGGTGGGCGAGCGGAAGAACACGATCGAGCCGCTCATGGCGTACAGGATCAGCCCCACGGCGAGCGCCAGGACGCTGCCGCAGGCGGCGATCAGGATCAGGCGGCGTTTCTTACGCGTCACGATACTTCCACCCCGCGGTCCGGCGCGCGGAGACCCGCCCCGACCGGAACCGTTCTCATTCTAGCCTTGAGGGTGTCGGCTCCAGGCGCCCGCGGGTCAAGGGCGGGCGTCGGGACCGATTGTCGTACGGACCGCTCGGCGGAGGCGGCCTCACGATCTCGTGGTGCCGGGGCTGGGCCTGGCGGGGGGTCCGGCCTGTCAGGGATTGGGCTTGGCGGGCAGGTCCAGCTCCCGGGCGAGGCCGTCGAGCCGCGTCACCGCCTCGCTGTTGGCGGCCAGCGCCATCCGGGCGCGGTCGAGGGCCTTCACCGCTTGGTCCCGCTCGCCCAGCGCGCTGTAGGAGCGCACGAGGCGCATCCACTCGTCCGGCGTGCCGCCCCGCGCGGCGAGGCGCCGGTCCAGCCCCTCGACCATCCCGCGAATCGCCGCCTGCTGCTCAGCCTGCGGCATGGCGCGCACGGCCGCCATCGCGGCCTCCTTCTCGGATTGGGCGCCCGATCCCGGCTGGCCGGATCCGGCCGGCGCGGGCGCCTCGCCCTCCGCGCCGAGCCCCACGGCGCGGGCGCCCTGCTCGACCTGGGCGAGCCCCTGCGGGTCGCCCGCCAGGGCCGCGCGCGCCCGGGCCAGGGCGTCGGCCGCCTGCTCGCGCTCGCCGAGGACCGCCCGGGACCGGACCAGCCGCAGCCACTCGTCGGGGGTGCCGCCGCCGGTCTTGAGCCGGGCGTCGAGCCCGTCGACCATGCCGCGGATCGCCGCCTGCTGCTCCGCGGGGATCTGCGGGGCGGTCTGCGGAGCTGCGGGCGGCGGCGGCTCGCCCTTGAGCCGGGCGAGGCTCTGCTTGACGATCCCGAGCCAGGGGGCATTCGGCGGGCTCGACGCCTCGAGCTCGGTGAGCTGGCGGATCGCCTCGCCGGTGTCGCCGGCCTGCTCGGCCGCGCGGGCCAGGTAGAATCGGGGCTTGGGCGCGTTCGGCTCCTTGGCCTGCGCCTTCTCGAACAGCGCCCTGGCCTCGGGCGAGACCGTGCCGTTGCCCGCCGCCGTGAGGGCCTCGCCCTGGTCGGCCAGCAGATCGGCGGTCTCACCCTTGATCCGCGCGATGTTGGCGTAGGCGCGGGCGGCGTCGTCGAAGCGGCCGGTGCGCATGTAGACCGGGGCGAGCACCGCCCAGCCGCGGGCGTCGTTCGGGTCCCGGGCGAGGCGCGCCTCGATCTGGCTGACCGCCTTCATCAGCTCGTCGGCGCCGCCACGGGCGGCCTGCCGGTCGGCCTCGGTCTGTGCCGGCACCTCGGGCGAGCCGTAGAGCCCGTAGGCGATCAGCGCCACGAGGGGGATGGTGGAGAGCGCGAAGGCCGAGGCGGCGCGCCGGCGGCGCAGGCGCGGCTCGGCCGGGCGCGCGGCCTCGGCGATGCCGGCATCCTCGGCCTCGCGCTGCGCCTCGCGGCTCGACCGGAGCAGGCGGCGGCCCGCCTCGGCCTTAGCGGTCTCGGCCTCGTCGGGGGCGATCAAGCCGCGCTCGAGGTCGCGCTCGATCTCGGCGATCTGATCCTCGTAGAACGCCGTCTCGGTGGCGAGCCCGCTCCCGCCCGCCTCACCGGTCGGCACGGCGGCGCGGCGCGACATCGGCCAGAGCAGGCCGAGCACGGCCGCCGCGGTCATGGCCGCCAGGATGAACCAGATCGCCGTCATGGACCTTATCGCCAACGAGCCGGACCGGCCCGCCCCTCCCCACGCCATGTGGAGCCGGCAGCGTGACGCCACGACGCCTCCCGGCGGCGGCACGGTGTCACGCAACTCTGTTGCGAAGACAAGGGGCCGGGCGGAGCCATGAGGCCGCGTCCCGCAGCTCGATCCGTGCCCGGCCCGTACCCGGAGGCGGCGGAGGGCCTCAGTGGGTCGGGGTGCCGACCGGCAGGTCGCCCGGCACCTCCAGCACCGCCCGCAGGCCGCCGAGCGCCGCCTCCTCCAGGGTGAAGCGTCCCCGGTACAGGGCGGCGAGGTCGGCCACGATCGACAGGCCGAGGCCGGAGCCGGGCTTCGATTCGTCGAGGCGCCGCCCGCGGCCGAGCACGGCCTGGCGGGCCTCCGGGGGCAGGCCGGGGCCGTCATCCTCGATGGCGACGACGAGGTGGGGATAATCGTTCGTGTTCACCGCCTCGGCCCGGATCGCGACGCGGCCGTGGGCCCATTTCGACGCGTTGTCGACGAGGTTGCCGACCATCTCCTCGAAATCCTGGCGCTCGCCGCGGAAGCGCAGGCCCGGCGGCACGTGGACGTCGTAGGCGATGTCCTTGTCCCGGTAGATCTTCCCGAAGGTGCGCACGAGGCCCGCGAGCGCCGGCTCCACCTCTGTCGAGGTGCCGAGCGTGCCGGCGAGGGCGGCGGCCCGGGCGCGGTCGAGGTGGTAGTTGACCTGATCGCGCATGACCGCGGCCTGCTCGCGGATCTTCTGCGCGAGCTCCTCGGGGGCGTCGGAGGCGCCGACCTCGTTGACGATGATCGAGAGCGGCGTCTTCAGGGCGTGGGCGAGGTTGCCGACCTGGGTCCGGGCGCGCTCCAGGATCTCGCGGTTGGTCTCGATCAGGAGGTTCACCTCGCCGGTGAGCGGCGCGATGTCGCGGGGATAGGTGCCGGTGATGCGGTCGGCCTCGCCCCGGCGGACGGCGCCCAGCGCGGCGCGCATCTTCTTGAGCGGCGCGAGGCCGAACCGGATCTGTAGCAGGGTGGTGATCGCCAGCGACAGGCCGAGCAGGCCGAAGGTGATGGTCAGCGAGTTCCGGAACCGGTCGACGTCGTTGACGATCTCGTCGGCGGGGCCGGCGACCCGGACCGTGTAGCGGCCCTCCTCGCCGAGATCGACGTCGCGCTCCATGATGCGCAGGAGGCGTCCGTCCTGCCCCTTGCCGTAGCCCTGACGGATCTGCCCGACCCCGACCTTGCCGTCGGAATCGGTGGCGGGCGGGAGCGGCACACCCACGAGGGAGCGGGAGGTGCGCACGTCGCGCGGCTTCGCGTCGGGCTTGCCGACCTGCCAGTACCAGCCCGACAGGGGCAGGTCGAAGCGCGGGTCGCCGAGCGAGAAGGTCCGGCTCTCGGGATCGTTGGGCGAGACGAGGTCGGTGGCGAGATTGTTGGCGAAGACGAGGAGCCGGCTGTCGAAGGAGCGCTCGGTGTTCTCGCGGTAGAGGGTCGTGAGGATCCAGGCCGCGATCAGCAGGATCGCGGAGCTCGACAGGAACGCCGACACGGCGAGCCGCACCGCGATGGAGCGGCGGCGCAGGGAGAAGAGGCCGATGAGGTCGATCATGGATGCGTCGGTCGCTCAGACGGGCGGCGGCGCGTCGTAGAACACCGCGCCGCGCATCAGCGGGCGCGCCGTGCGGAAGAAGGCGCCGCGCTCGGCCCGCCAGCCGTCGGCCCCGCGGGTCACGGCGGCGTCGGCGGTGAGGATGCCCGACGGCATGCCGACCCGCAGGGCCGCGCCGGTGGGGCGGGCGGCCTCGTGGACGAGACTGCCTTCGAGCCGGGCGGCGACCGCGAGGCACAGGGTGGCGGTCAGCGGCAGCGCCTGATGCGGCACGCCGTTGGAGATGACCCGGGCGGTCAGGTCGATCTCGGCGGCGCGGATCGCGTCGCCGGAGAGGCTGCCGGACTCCTGCGGCGGGGCGACGAGGCCGACGAAGGGCACGTGGACGACGCGCGCCGCCGCCTCGACGTCCGGCGCGATGCCCATCGCCACGGAGCCGGCCCGGCGGATCCGCGCCAGCCGGTCGAGGAGGCCCGGCACGGCCTCCAGGGCTGCGGGCAGCTCGGTGCCGGCCAGCCCGAGATCGGCGGCGCGGACGAACACGCAGGCATTGGCGGCGTCGATCAGGGAGGCCTCGATCGCGCCGAGGCCCGGCACGTCGAGCCTCTGGCGGACGGTGCCGGTCGGGAGCAGCCGGCCGGTCGTGGCGCCGCCCGGATCCAGGAAGTCGAGCTGGATCGGCGCGCCGGTGCCGGCGACGCCGGGGATCGCGAGGTCGCCGCGGTAGACGCTGCGGCCGCCCTCCACCGCGAAGGTCGCCGCGATCCGCTTGCGCGTGTTGGTGTTGAAGATCCGCAGCCGCACCGGGCCGTCCGGGACCTCGACGAGCCCCTCATCGACCGCGAACGGTCCCGCGGCGGCGAGCATGTTGCCGCAATTGCCCGACAGGTCGATGCGGCCGTCCCGGACCACGACCTGCACGAAGGTGTAGTCGATGTCGGCGTCCGGCCGCGCGGAGCGCTCCACCACGCAGATCTTCGAGACCGACGAGACGCCCCCGCCCATGCCGTTGAGCTGCCGCCCGAACGGGTCGGGGCTGTCCATGGCGGAGAGGAAGACCGGCTCCCAGGCGGCGAGATCCCCCGGCACGTCCCGGCGGTGCAGCATCAGCGCCTTGCTGGTGCCGCCGCGCATGAACACGGCCGGCAGCGTGCCGGAACGCGGAGCCGCGCTCACATCCGCGCCGGAGGCTGGTTGGGATCCACGAGGTAGCCGAGGCCGCGCACGGTCTGGATCAGGTCCACCGCGAGCTTCTTGCGCAGGCGGCCGACGAACACCTCGATCGTGTTCGAGTCGCGGTCGAAATCCTGGTCGTAGAGGTGCTCGGTGAGTTCGGCGCGGGACACGACCCGGCCGGTATGGTGCATCAGGTAGGAGAGCAGCCGGTACTCGTGGCTCGTCAGCTTCACCTGGGCGCCGTCGACGAAGACCTTGCCGGAGCGCGTGTCGAGGGTCACCGGCCCGCAGGCGATCTGGCTGGTGGCGTGGCCGGCGGCGCGGCGCAGCAGGGCGCGCACCCGGGCCATCAGCTCCTCCATGTGGAAGGGCTTGGTGACGTAGTCGTCGGCGCCGGCGTCGAAGCCGTCGACCTTGTCGGACCAGCGGTCGCGGGCCGTGAGGATGATCACCGGGGTCTTCACGCCGGCCCGGCGCCACTTCTGCAGCACCGTGACGCCGTCGGCCTTGGGCAGGCCCATGTCGAGGATGATGGCGTCGTAGGGCTCGCTCTCGCCGAGATAGCCGCCCTCCTCGCCGTCATAGGCCTTGTCGGCGACGTAGCCGGCCTCCTCCAGCGCGGCCACGACCTGCCGGTTGATGTCCTTGTCATCCTCCACGACCAGCAGACGCACGGCTCACTCCCCTCCGAAACGGTTCCGGCGCCCGCTCAATACTGTCCCGCCACGGTGCCGGTGCGCGCGTCGACAATCACGTGCACGAAATGCCCGTCCCGGCGCAAGGCGGTGAGCATGTAGACGAGGCCGTCCGCGTGACGGCAGAGGCTCGCCCGCTGGATCTCGGCCCGGGGGATCACCGTGCGGGCCGCGCGGATCGCCGCGACCGGCGGGATCACCCGGCGCTCGCCGACCTCCTCGCGCAGGTCGGCGGGGGACAGGCAGCTCTCGATCCGCAGCGGCGCCTGGCTGGACACCGCGCCCGTCTGGGGGGCCGGCCCGTCGTCGGCCATGGAGCCAAGGCCGCCCGCGGCGAGGGCCGCGGCGGTCAGGCTGATGGCGACGAGGGCGATGGCGTAGCGCATTGGCAGATGATGTGCGCCCAGGGCACTGAATGCGTCCTGAATACGTGGCCGTGCGCCGCCCCCGGCGGTCGTCGGTGGCGGTCCGGACATTCCTCGCGCGGTTGACGCGGCTGACTTGGCGGCGGACGGCATCGTGCGGACATGACGGCCGAGGCGGCGCCCGGTTCCACG
>NZ_BBUX01000013.1:0-122068 GCF_000974725.1 Methylobacterium sp. ME121 | reverse complement strand
GTCAGGCAGAAGGCGGCCGCGGCGAGCAGGCTGGCGACGAACTCGGGCATGATCTCCCTCCCGTGTCGGACGGGGGGAGATTAGCAAGCCGCGCGCCAAGGCCAAGCTGTCGCGGTCGCCGATCTCAGCGCTTGCGGCCGGCGGGTGCGGGTGCCGGCGTCCCGGCCTGCGCGGCCGGCGTGGGCCGCGGCGTCTCGACGGCGAGCCGCTTCACCGGCCAACCGTCGCTCCAGCGCTCCATGTCGGCGAGGCGCGGATTGTTCTTCAGCGCCGTCGCGTCCGACCCGGCGAAGGCGGCGGCGGCGGCGAGATCGAAGGTCTTCCAGAACCCGAGGTAATCGAGCGCGTCGACCCGGGCGAGGTTGATCTGCGAGACCAGGGTCTGCTGCTCGCCGGACAGCGCCATGTCGGCGGACCAGCGGAACGGCGGCGGCTTCGCGGCGTCCTTGGGCGCGTCCTTCGGCTCCGGGCCCGGCTTGATGGCACCGCCGTCGTAGGCGGTGTCGACCCCCGCGGGGGCTGCCAGGGTCGCCGTCAGGGCCGGGAAGCCGTGGTCGTCCGAGAGGGCCCGCACGAAGAGCTTGCGCTCCAGCGGCACGGCGCTCGCCTCGCGCAGGAGGCGCTTCGCCGCGAGATCGGCGGCCCGGGTGTCCTTGTCGCCGACCATGGTCACGAGCAGCGTGGCGGGATCGATCGCCGACAGGTCGGTGAGGGCGATACCGCGGGATTTCGGCCCGCTGGCGATGCCGCCGGGCGTGACCGCGAAGATCAGCTTCGGAACCGGCAGCCCCTGCGCCTTGGCGGCGGCCGCAAGATCCATGGCGAGCGGCGCCCCGGCCAGGTGGCCGATCATCGCGACGCGGCCGAGGTCGGGCTTCGCCTCGCCGTCCGTCGAGATCTCGGCGAGGGCCGCCTTGACCAGGGACTCGGCGATGGCGGGCGCGTCGGCCGGACGGGTCCGGTTCACCTCTTGGAACCGCGGGTAGAGGACGAGCCAGCCCTGGCGCGCGAGATGGTCGATCCAGCCGCCGTAGCTCTGCGGATTGACCGCACCCCACCCGTGCAGAAAGATCGCGACCGGCCGCCCCGCCTCGGGGGCCGCGCCCGCGGCGTAGAACGCGTAGGTGGAGGCCGTGCCGCGGCCGAGAAGCCGCTTGGTCACCGTCGCCTTGCGGTCACCGACACCGCCCGCACCGTCGGCGGGCTGGGCCGGCGGGGTCGCCGCCTGAACGGACACCAGACCGGCCAGGGTCATGATCGCGGCGGCTGTGAACGATCCGCGAAGGACTGAGAGACGCATCCAGGACTCGACTGAGAGACGCACTGCGTCGGCAGGTCAGAAAGCGCTGAATAGCAGATTCTCTCGTCTTGGCGACCCGCTGTCCCAGTCTCCCGTCAAGCTCGGCGGTGGGACCTAGGCGTGGCCGCAGGCCGACGGACCCGCGCGGTCGAGCCGCTGCGCGAGGGCCGCCAACTCGGCCGGGATGTCGCCATCCGCGGCGCCGTAGACCGTGAGCAGACCTTCGCGAACCGTGTCGAGAACGGCGGATTCCACCGTATCCCGCGCGCCGGGCCGGCGGAGAGAATCGGCATGGTTGGCTGAGACGATCTTCATGGCGGCGTCGTGGATCAGTTGTACTGCGCAAGTCCGGGCGCGGCGCGCACCGGAGTGGCGTACAACTGTGGGGCCGCGTCAGGTTTCCAGACCGGACGGGATTATTTTGCCCCCCGGTCCGATAACGGACGGTCCGGACCCGGTGGAGGGCCGCCCCGCGGCCTGCTCCACCCAGGCGAGAATGTCCTCGGCGCGCCAGGGCTTCGGGATGAAGGTGGCGGAGACGCGAAGGTCGCTCGGCTGGTCGCCCGCATCGCCCGAAGTCAGCAGGACCCGCACGCGCGGCCAGGTGACGCCGATGATCCGCGCGAGCTCGAAGCCGCCGATCGGCCCGGGGGTGCGAACGTCCGAAAAGACGACGCTGACTTCGTCGGCGCGATCGTTGAGGATGGCCAGGGCGCGGTCGGCGGTCTCGGCCTCGATCACCGTGAAGCCGGTATCCTCCAGCAGCGTGGCCGCGAGGAAGCGCTCGTCGGGCTGGTCCTCCACGACGAGGATCACGGGCTTCTGGCCAGGCTGTACCGAATCGCTCATGGACCAGGACACTCTACAGGGGCTGAACGGCGGTCGCTTCGATCGGTTCAACGCCCGAGCGCCGCGAAGGGCCAGACCCGCGCGGGCACAGATCCTCCTTGGATCCTTGCACGATTGTGAAGTTGTGGCCGTGTCTTGGGTAACACAGCCGTCCCGGAACGCGCTCGATCGGGCGTCCTGAGGCGTCTATTCAGCCGACGCCGTGCGATTTCAGGAAGGCCAGCGCGCGCGCCCAGCCATCCTCCGCGGCCTCGCGCCGGTAGCTCGGACGGTAATCCGCGTGGAAGCCGTGCGGCGCCTCCGGGTAGATCACGAGCTCGACACTCTTGCCCGCCGCCTTGGCGCGGTCGCGCGCCTCCTCGACCGCCGCCACGGGGATCCCGGCATCGGCCCCGCCGTAGAGGGCGAGGAGCGGGGCGTGGATCTCGGCCGCCACGTCTCCGGCGGTGCGCGGCTGGATGTCGGTCCGCTCGCCGCCGATCGGTCCGTACCAGGCCACGGCCGCCTTCAGGTCGCGACGATGGGCCGCGTAGAGCCACGCGTCGCGCCCGCCACGGCACCAGCCCATGACGCCCAGACGGTTCGGGTCGCCCTTCGCCGCGGAGGCCGCCCAGGCCACCGTCGCGTCGAGATCGCCGATCCACTGCGCGTCCGGCGTCTTCGCGATGACGTCCCGGATGATCTGCTTGGGATCCGACATGGTCGAGAGGTCGCCCTGGCGGGCGTAGAGCTCGGGGGCCACGGCGCAGTAACCGGCCTTCGCGAGCCGGCGACAGATGTCCTTGATGTAGTCGTGGACGCCGAAGATCTCCTCGATCACCAGGACGATCGGGAACGGGCCCGCGCCCTCCGGAACCGCCCGGTAGGCCGGCATCGGGCCGTCCGCAGCCGGGATCTTCACCTCGCCGGCCTCGATGCCCGCACTGTCCGTGTGGATCACCTGGGCCTCGACGCGGGTGGTCGCGAGCGTCAGGCCGCTCATCAGGCTCGTCATCACGAAGCCCCGCCGCGACAGGGGCGGCGTGATCAGCCCGTCGAGTCCGGCCCGGTCGTGATCCGCCATGGTGCTCTCTCCCTCGGTTCGAGGATGAGGGCTACCCGCGCGCGGCGGCCCGGGTCAAATCGCCCGCCGTTACCGGGCCGTCAGGCCCCGGCAGCCGCCAGGGCCCGGACCGGCCGCGGGGCCGGAGCGCGCACGGGCGCGGCGATCTCGCGCGGCTTCAGCATGTCGCCCAGGCTGACGAAGGTCTCGGCGGCCGGGGCGACCACGGCGCGGATGCCGTAGCCCAGCGCGAAGGACCGGATCAGCTCGGCGTCCCGCTGGATGCCGAACCGGTCGAGGGCCGCGAGGAACGCCTCGCGGAACAGGCTCGGCCGGCACCAGCGCTTCTCGGCCATCTGAAGCGGCCAGTCCCACAGGCCCTCGGATCGGCGCATCGCCAGCGCCGTGCGGGCGATGAAATAGCCGGTCTCGCGGTGCTCGATCCCGTCCGCCTGCACCGACCAGTCGTCGTTGCCGAACAGTTCGACCTCAGCCGCGTTGCCCATCGGGTCCTCCGCCCTGCACCAGCCTTCCGGCGCACCGGAACATTGCCGGAACACTGGCGCGGAATTCGGCGGGGGTCAAGGCGCTTGTTCCCGGTGCGTTCGCGAAAGCCCGGAGGCTGGCCTCAGCGGGCCTTGAACATGGCGTGCTCGATCCGGTCTCCGGGCGCGATCCCGAGCTTCGCCGCGGTGCCGGCGTTCAGCTCCAGCACCGCCAGGACCGGGCCGCCCGAGGAGATGATCGCCGTGGACAGGGGCTCGGTATCGGCCGCGATCCGGCTGATGGTCCCGTCGGGGCGGATGAACACCATGTCGAGCGGCAGGTAGGTGTTCTTCATCCACATGGTCACGGGCTGGTCCTGCTCGAAGTCGAACAGCATGCCGTGGTCGGCCGCCATGTGCCGGCGGAACATCAGGCCGCGGGCGCGGGCGGCGTCGTCGCGCATCACCTCGACGTCGAAGCGCTTCGGCCCGGCCTTCGTGACGATCGTCAGCGGCTCCGATCTGGCCGTGGCGGCCCGGGCGGCCGCCTGCGCGACCGCGGCGGGGGCCGGCGCGATCGCGGTCAGGGCGAGGCAGGCGATGGCGGCCGCCCGGGCCGTGCGGAAGAGGGATCTCACAGGCTCATGCCTCTCGTGGGATGGCGCGCGGACCGCGGGGTCCGTCGCCCGGTGATAGACCAGGATGCGCGCGAGGGGAATCCGATCCCGGGTTTTCCGAGCCCCACCAAGGAGATAGGACGCACTGTGCTTGGCGGGAAAACGCGTCCTCAGTGGGACGAGGGCATGGCTCCGTCGATCAGCCGCACCTCGGCCGCCATCACGCCTTTCGAGCCGTCGCCGTAGCGGACCAGTACGGACTCGCCGGGCTTCAGCTCGGCGATACCGTAGCGCCGCAGCGTCTCCATGTGCACGAAGATGTCCGGCGTCCCGTCGCCGCGCGTCAGGAATCCGAACCCGCGGAGGCGGTTGAACCACTTCACGACGGCGGTCTCGAGCCCGCTGGTCGGCGTCACGGTGACGTGCGTGCGCGGCATCGGCAGCTCGGAGGGATGCACCGCCGTCGCCTGATCGAGGGAGATCACCCGGAAGGCCTGCCAGCCGCGGGGCCGCTCCACGGCCTCCACGACGATGCGGGCGCCCTCGCTGGCGGCCTGGTAGCCGTCGCGCCGCAGGCAGGTGACGTGGAGCAGGATGTCGGGCGCGCCGTCGTCGGGCACGATGAACCCGAAGCCCTTCGAAACGTCGAACCACTTGATGCGGCCGGCCACCTCGACGAGGTCGAGCGCCTCATCCTCGTGCTGTCCCGTCTCGCCGGTACGGGCGATCATCCCCCGCTCGGGGTTCTCGGGCCCGGATCCGCGTTCGTCAGACATGGCCGAGCAACCTACACCGAATCACGCCGCGCGCTCTCCCGGGAAGATTAACGAAGTCCTGATGTCCGGGAAGCCCATTTGACCGGCAGAACAGGGCCGCCAAGTTGCAATCTCGGCGCAAGGAGGCCGGATCGCAACAGTCGATCGGTCGCAGGCTACGGCGTGAGCGGTGTTTAAGCGCCGGGACCGTCGAGGGGTTTTCCGGATCCCGCGAGGCCCGCCTCGGCGGCGCGTGCCGCCCCCGGTGGCGTTCACGTTTCTGAGAGCCGCGGCACCCGATTCGGGCCCGGGCGAGCTCTCCGGTGCAGGCCGCGATGGAAAGGGCGGCCCCGACATGGTTTGGGTGAACCAACATGTCCGTCGACGTCACCCTCGATCGCCCCGTCTCCGCGCCGCCGGCCGCGATCCCCTCTCCGCCGCGTCGCCTGCCGGTCATCGACGCGGCCCGGGCGACCGCCCTGCTGGCGATGGCGAGCTATCACACGCTCTGGGATCTCGGTCATCTGCGGCTGACCGCGGAGAACTACGCGCTGACCCCGACGGGACGGCACGCCGCCGAGATGATCGCCGGCAGCTTCCTGGTCCTGGTCGGCGTCGGCCTCGTGCTGATGAACGGTCGCGGGATCCGGCCCCGGCCGACCCTCCTGCGGTTCGCGCGGATCGGCGGGGCGGCGCTCCTCGTGACCCTCGGCACCTGGGTCATGTTCCCGGACGCCTTCGTGTTCTTCGGCGTGCTCCACTGCATCGCGGTCTCGAGCCTGCTCGGGCTGCCGTTCCTCTTCCTGCCGATTCCGGTCACCGCCCTCGCGTCCGCGGCCGTGCTTGCCGCGCCGCACGTCGTGCACGCGCCGATCCTCGACGCGCCGGCCCTGTTCTTCCTCGGCCTGGGCTCGGTCGTGCCGCGGACGAACGACTATGTGCCGCTCTTCCCGTGGTTCGGGCTGGTGCTTGCCGGGATCGTCCTGGGTCGGCTGGCGCTGCCGCGGCTCGCCCGTTCACGTCTGGGAGCCTGGGCGCCGCGCACGCGGCTCGGCCGCGCCGCCACCGTCGCGGGCCGCCACAGCCTCGCGATCTACCTCGTCCACCAGCCGCTGCTGCTGGCGCTGCTGACCGGGCTGGTGACGGTGGTGGGTGCCAATCCGCGCGCCGGGCTGCGGGCGTTCCGCGCCGACTACGTGACGATCTGCGCGCGCACCGGCGGCGAGCCGCCGCTCTGCCGCATCGCGGCCCGCTGCACCTCGGAGGCGCTGCTGCGCGAGGATCTGTTCCGGGAGGATGGCCGGCCCTTCAGCGGGACGGAGCGCCTGCGCGCGCAGGCGATCTCGCAGGGCTGCTACGCCACCCTGGAGGCCGCCGCGCGATCCGCGCGGTGATGGCCGGCGTCCGACCTTTCGGGGCCGGCCGCCGGCGGGGACCGGATCAGTCCTTGGCGCGCTCGACGTAGGAGCCGTCGGCCGTCATGACGACGACGCGGGTGCCGGCGGCGATGTGGGGCGGCACGGTCGTGCGCACGCCGTTCGACAGGGTCGCGGGCTTGTAGGACGACGAGGCGGTCTGGCCCTTCAGGACCGGCTCGGTCTCGGCGACCTCCAGGGTCACGCGCTGGGGCAGCTCGATGGTCAGCGGGACGCCGTTATGGACGGAGAGCATCACCGCCATGCCCTCCTGGAGATACGGGGCGGCGTCGCCGACCACGTCCTCCGGCACCGCGATCTGCTCGTAGTTCTCGGGGTTCATGAAGTGGAACCCCTCGCCGTCGCTGTAGAGGAAGGTGTGCTCGCGATCCTCCACGAAGGCGCGCTCGACCTGCTCGGTGGTCCGGTAGCGCTCGGACACCTTCACGCCGTCCGTGATCCGGCGCATGTCGAGCTGGGTCACCGGAGTGCCCTTGCCGGGGTGGATGTTCTCGGCGAACAGGATCACGTAGAGCTTGCCGTCCTTCTCGACGACGTTGCCCTTACGGAGCGTTGAGGCGATCACCTTCACGGAATTGCGTCCTGCATTGACATGGGGGCCGGCACGCGCCAAGCGCGGGCGCTGCATCTCGGACCCCGCCACTATCGCATCTGCGCCGCGGTTGCCAGCGGGCGGGCATGAACCGTCGATGGCAACGCGCCTCGGCCGCGGCGCGTCTCCGCGGTCCGGAGCCAGTCAGGGCCGAGGATGAGAGTGCTCCAGAACGCCACGCCGCCCGGTCGGAGCCGGCCGGTCCCGCCCCGGCGCGGAGGCCGGTCGTGACCGGAGCCGCCTCCCCCTGGTGGACGGCCGGTCGCCACGCCGACCGGCGCCCGGCGCTGCTCCTGCGCAACCGCGTCCTCGCGGCGGTCCGCGGGTGGTTCGCGGACCGCGACTTCGTCGAGACCGAGGCCGCCTGCCTGCAGGTCTCGCCCGGCAACGAGGCGCATCTGTCGGCCTTCGCCACGGAAGCCATCGGGGCGAGCGGCGCCCGCACGCCGCTCTACCTGCACACCTCGCCGGAATTCGCCTGCAAGAAGCTCCTGGCCGCGGGCGAGACGCGGCTGTTCAGCGTCGCCCGGGTGTTCCGCAACCGCGAGCGCGGGCCGCTGCACCATCCCGAGTTCACGATGCTCGAGTGGTACCGGGCCGGCGCCCCCTACACGGTGCTGATGGCGGACTGCGCCGACCTGCTCGCCGGCGCGGCCGAGACCGCCGGCGCCCGCCGCTTCGCCTTCCGCGGCCGGGAGACGGACCCCTTCGCCGAGCCGGAGCGCCTGACCCTGGCCGAGGCCTTCGACCGCTTCGCCGGGATCGATCTCCTGGCGAGCGTCGCGCCGGGCGGCGGGACGGACCGCGAGGCCCTGGCCGCCGCCGTCGCGGGGGCCGGGCTCCGGGTCGCCCCGGACGATACCTGGGCCGACCTGTTCTCCCGCGTCCTCGTCGCGCGGGTCGAGCCGCATCTCGGCCTCGGCCGCCCGACCATCCTGTGCGAGTACCCGATCAGCGAGGCCGCCCTCGCCCGGCCGGCGCCGCACGACCCGCGCGTGGCCGAGCGCTTCGAGCTCTACGCCTGCGGCGTCGAGCTGGCCAACGCCTTCGGCGAGCTGACCGACCCGGCGGAGCAGCGCCGCCGGTTCGAGGCCGAGATGGCCGAGAAGCAGCGCGTCTACGGCGAGCGCTACCCGATCGACGACGAGTTCCTCGCGGCGCTCGCCGTCATGCCGGAAGCGTCCGGGATCGCCCTGGGCTTCGACCGCTTGGCGATGCTGGCCTGCGGGGCAAGCCGGGTCGAGGATGTGATCTGGACACCGGTGGCGGAGACGCGGCCATGAACCGGGCGCTGCGCAGCGCGGACGACCTCCTCTCCGCCGGCCTGATCTCCGGGGCGGAGGCCGACGCCCTCGGCGCCGTCCTCGCGCGCTACGCCGTCTCGGTGACGCCCGACATGGCCGAGCTGATCGACCCGCAGGATCCCGACGATCCGATCGGCCGCCAGTTCGTGCCCCGGGTCGCGGAGGCCGTCGCGACGCCGGAGGAGCGCGCCGACCCGATCGGCGATGCCGCCCACGCCCCGGTGACCGGAATCGTGCACCGCTACCCGGACCGCGTGCTGCTGAAGCCGCTCCACGTCTGCCCGGTCTACTGCCGCTTCTGCTTCCGCCGGGAGATGGTCGGGCCCGACGGGCTCGGGACGCTCACCGACGCCGAACTCGACGCCGCCCTCGCCTACATCGCGCAGGACCCGCGGATCTGGGAGGTGGTGCTCACCGGCGGCGATCCGTTCGCGCTCTCGCCGCGCCGGCTCGGCGTCATCGCCGAGCGCCTCGCCGCCATCGCCCACGTCCGGGTCATGCGGGTCCACACGCGCGTGCCCGTGGTGAAGCCCGACCTCGTCTCCGACGCCCTCGTCCGGGCGCTCAAGCGGTTCGGGCGCGCGGTCTTCGTCGCCGTCCACGCCAACCATCCGCGGGAATTCACCGCCGCCGCCAGCGCCGCCTGCGCCCGGCTGGTCGATGCCGGCATTCCCCTGGTCGGCCAGTCGGTGCTCCTGCGCGGCGTCAACGACGAGGCCGCGACCCTCGAGGCGCTGATGCGGACCCTCGTCGAGAACCGGATCAAGCCGTACTACCTCCACCACGGCGACCTCGCGCCCGGGACGGCCCACCTGCGCACGGACGTGGCCGAGGGGCAGGCGCTGATGCGCGCGCTGCGCGGCCGCCTCTCCGGCCTCGCCCAGCCGACCTACGTGCTCGACATTCCCGGCGGCCACGGCAAGGTGCCGATCGGACCCGGCTACCTGCGCGACACCCCCGACGGGGTGCGCGTGACCGATCCGGGCGGGCAGGACCACGCCTACCCGCCGAAGGCGTGACGGAGACTCTTCGATTATGCGCAGGCTTTGGGGCCGCCTCACCTCGGTGAACGTGCAGAAGGCGGTGTGGGGACTCGACGAGACGGGCTTGCCGTACGACCGGGTCGAGGCCGGCGGCGCCCACGGGGTCGTCAACGACCCCGGCTACCGTACGATGAACCCGAACGGCCTCGTTCCGACCCTGGAAGAGGACGGTTTCGTCCTCTGGGAGTCCAACGCGATCCTCCGCTACCTCGCGGCGACCGGCCCGGCCCTGGCCCTGCCGGCGGATCCGCGGGCGCGCGCCCACGTCGAGCAGTGGCTCGACTGGCAGGCCACGAGCTTCACGCCGGCCATGCGCGACGCGTTCTGGCAGCTCTACCGCGCGGCCGATCCGGACCGCGGCCTGATCGCCGCCTCGGTCGAGAAGAGCGAGGCCATGGCCGAGATCCTCGACCACCATCTCGAGGGCCGGACCTACGTGGTCGGCGACAGCTTCAGCATCGCCGACATCGCCCTCGGCTGCGCGGCGCATCGCTGGCTGAACCTCCCGGCCGAGCGGATCGAGCGCCCGGCACTGCGTCGCTGGTACGAGCGGGTCGCGGCCCGGCCCGGCGCCGCCCGGGCGCTCGGCGAGCCCATCGCCTGACGGCCGCCGCGGGCGCCCGGAGCCTTGCCGGCACGCCCGCGCGATCCACCTTCCCCGACCGCGCCGCCCGGATCCGGACCGGCCTTTCACGGAGCCCCCGATGGCGATCGACCCGACCCTGCGCGACGCGCTCTCCGCCGTGACCCCGGCGAGCCTCGCCCGCGCCCTGGCGCGGGCCGGGGTGAAGGCCTGCACCCCGCACGGTCTCTCGGCGCGGGGGAGCGCGACCGTGGTCGGAGCCGCCTACACGATGCGGATGATCCCGGCCCGCGACGACGCCGCGGGTGATCTCGCCGCCGCCGTCGACGCCGTGCCCGAGGGGGCCGTCGTGGTCATCGATGCGGGATCCTCCGGCCTCGTCCTTCCCTTCGGGGCGATCCTGGCGGCGCGCCTTGCCCAGCGCGGCGCCGCCGGTCTGATCACCGACGCGGCCCTGCCGGAGGAGGTCGGCCTCCCCGCCTGGTGCCGGACGGCCGCGGCCACCGGGGCTCTGGCCCTGGTCGGCACGCAGGAGCGCGTCGCCTGCGGCGGTGCCGCCATCCATCCCGGCGATATCCTGGTCGGCGATACGACCGGCCTCGTCGCGGTGCCGGCGGCGCTCGCCGAGCGCGTCGCCCTGGAGGCCGTGGAGCAGCAGCGCCTCGACCTCTGGATCCAGCGCGAGGTCGAGCGCGGCGCGGACCTCGCGAGCCTCCTCCCGCCGGACGCCGCGGCCCTCGCCCGGTTCGAGGCCGAGACGAGGCCGGCCTGAGCCCCGTGTTCTTCCCCGCCTCGAAGGTGATCTTCTTCCTGATCACCCCGTCGAATTTCTGCATCTTCGCGATCCTGCTCGGGATCGCCGTCGCGGCGGTGACGCGCTGGCGGAGGAGCGGTCTCGGTCTCGCGCTGCTGGGCAGTTTCCTGCTCGGTGCCGCCGGACTGGCGCCCCTCTCGGACGTGGCCCTGATCCCGCTCGAGCAGCGCTTCCCGGCCTATCCGGACGACGGCCCGGCCCCGACCGGGATCATCGTGCTGGGTGGCGGCATCGAGGCGGGTCTGTCAGAGGCGCGTCGCCAGATCGTCGTCAACGATGCCGGCGAGCGGCCGATCTACCTCGGCGACCTCGCCCGGCGCTACCCGGCGGCGCGGCTGGTCTTCTCCGGTGGCAGCGGCTTCATCGCGGGCGGCATGGCCGAAGCCGACATCGTGAGCCGGCAGGCGGACGTGATCGGCGTGCCGCGGACGCGCCTGATCCTGGAGAACCGCTCGCGCAACACCCACGAGAACGCCGCCTTCTCGGCGGCCCTGGTGAAGCCGAAGCCCGGCGAGCGCTGGCTGCTCGTGACCTCGGCCTGGCACATGCCTCGGGCGGTCGGCTGCTTCCGCCAAGCCGGCTTCACGGTGGACGCCTTCCCGGTGGATTACCGGACCCGCGGTTGGAGCGACGTCGCGCACTTCCACGGCTTCGCGTCGGACGGGCTGCTCCAGTTCGATCTGGCCGTCAAGGAGTGGATCGGCCTCGTCGCCTATCGCCTGTCCGGCTACACGCCGGACTGGCTGCCGGGCCCGGATGCCGAGGGGGCTTCCGAGGCCGCGCCGGAGACCGGCAGCGACAATCGGTAGATCCCGCGGAAATCGTCCGGGTCGACGGGTCTCCCCTTCCGCAGGATCGCGATCTGCCCCGCGTGGGCCAGTCGCACCGCGACCCGTCGCACGGGCTGCATCAGCGGACCCCAGCCGTCCGGGTGCGGGCCGCCGAGGGCGCGGGCGACTTCCGAGGGACAGACGGTCTTATCGGCGCCGCGCTCGGCCACGAGGCGCAGCATCGTCGTCTCGATCGCGGCGTCGTCGGGTCGTGGGTCGGTCATGTGCGGGCCTCCTCGGCGGGCGACAGGAGCGGAGCCTCGAGCGGCCCCTCGTGAGGTCCCTCCCCGGCTTCCAGGAGCGCCTTGCGGATCTCCGAGGCGAATTGGCGGCGCCACATGATGATCACGACGGCGGTCGTCGAGACGAACAGCACGTAGGGGCTGATGAACCAGCCGAGATAGGCGAGCGCGAAGAAGAACGCCCGCTGCCCGCGGGCGAAGTGACGCCCGGCGCTGACGTTCATGGCCGCGAGCCGCCGCACCGCCCGCAGCATCTCGATCTCGCTCGTGCCGGATCCCTTGTGCGGCACGGCGCCGAGCAGGATCGCCGTGTAATTGAACAGCCTGTAGGCCCAGGCGAATTTGAAGAAGGCGTAGACGAAGATCAGTGCGAGGCCGGCGACCTTCAGCTCCCAGGTCAGGCGGTTGGCCGCCGTCCCGAACGGCAGCGTGGCGAACAGGTTCAGGACATCGTCCCCGGAGCGCGACAGGGTCAGGACCGAGCCCAGGGCGATGAGCGAGGTCGAGGCGAAGAACGCCGTGCCGTTCTGCAGCGAGGCGTTGATCTGCGTGTCGACCACCCGGTTGTCGCGGCCGATGACCTGGCGCGCCCAGTTGGCCCGGTGGCCGTTCATGATCTGGCTGAGGGAGACCATCCTGCCGCGCAACCGGCCGACGGACAGGCCGTAGGCGATCCAGGCGAGGATGAAGTAGAGCAGCGCCGCGAGATCGAGGTGCGAGAAGGCGGCGCTGCCGGCGGACAGGTCGGTCATGATCTCCGGATGGCGGATGCGTGAAGGGGCGGTCCGCCATACCAGTCCGCGGGCGCGCGCTGAACCCGCGGCGTTGTTGTCAGTCGCGCAGGATCCGGAACGCGCCGCCGGTCGGCACGTCGCCGCCGTCCCGCGCGGTCACGTCGGCCACGCGCGCGCCCGGCGGACCCGACCGGCACAGGGCCTCCATCTCCGCCACGGCCTCCGGCGCGCCGCTGAAGACCGCCTCGACCGAGCCGTCGTCGCGGTTGCGCACGGTGCCGGCGAGGCCGCGGGCGCGGGCCTCGGACTGCGTCCAGGCCCGGTAGGACACGCCCTGGACGCGACCGGTGACGATGACGGAGATCGTCCGGGTCTCACTCATGCGGGCGCGGTCTCGTCTGACGGGGCCCGCGCCGGGCGGCGCGGGCCGGAGGGGCCTTACTCGGCCGCGATCGGGCGACGGACGCCGGCAGCCAGGGTCTGGCTCCGCGTCGCGCCGGTGCGGACATGGGTGGAGTAGAGCATCAGGCCGGTGAAGGCGATGCCGCCCACGATGTTACCGATCAGCGTCGGGATCTCGTTCCAGAGCAGGTAGTCCATGACCGTCAGGTGGCCGCCCATGAGGATCGCCGACGGGAACAGGAACATGTTCACCACCGAGTGCTCGAAGGTCATGAAGAAGAACACCGTGATCGGCATCCACATGGCGATGACCTTGCCGGGCACCGAGGTCGACAGCATGGCGCCGATGACGCCGGTCGAGACCATCCAGTTGCACAGCATGGCGCGGACGAAGAGCGTCAGCATGCCGGAGGCGCCGTACTTCTCGTAGCCGAGGGTCCTGGCCTCGCCGATGCCGGCGATGAGCTTGCCGACGGCGTTCGGCTCGGTGGCGAAGCCGAAGGTGAAGACGATCGACATCATCACCGCCGTGGTCAGGGCGCCCGCGAAGTTGCCGAAGAAGACCAGCACCCAGTTGCGGGCGACGCCGGCCACGGTGACGCCGGGGCGCTTGTCGATGAGGGCGAGCGGGGTGAGCACGCAGACGCCGGTGAACAGGTCGTAGCCGAGCAGGTACAGCATCGAGAAGCCGACCGGGAACAGCAGGGCCGCCACCAGCGGCTGGCCGGTCGTCTGATTGATGGTCACCGCGAAGGCAGCGGCGAGCGCCAGGATCGCGCCGGCCATGTAGGCCCGGATGAACGTGTCCTTGGTGGCCATGAAGACCTTTGCCTCACCGGCATCGACGGCCTTCTTCACGAAATCGGCGGGCGCCAGATACGACATGCACAACTCTCCCTCGCGGGCGCACGCCGATCGTCGTTGACCGACGGGCGCGCCGCGCAATCACGGATGGCTGGCCGGGCGCGGTGCTGCCGTTCGCCCCCCAGCTCGATCGTGGGCAAGCATGTCGCGTACCAACTGCGCGGCGCTCAGGCCGGCAGGCCGCGGGCCCAGGTGCCGAGCTCCCGCAGATAGGCCGGGGGCAGCTGCGCCGCGCGCCCCGCCGCGACGACCGCCTCCAGGTATCCGGGCCGCGGGCGGCCGGGCGCGGTCGAGCACCCGCGATAGATCAGGGCGCGCTTGACGCCCTCTCCCGTGCGGACCGGGAGCGCCGCCTTGGTGTAGAGGCCGCCGGCGACGCCCTCGTAGCGGTCGAGCGCCGGGACGTCGTCGACAGCCAGCTCCCACAGGACGCCCCAGACGGTGCGTCGGGGATCGGGCACCACGGAGGCGTAGCCCTCGCGCATGATGATGAAGCGGTGGCGCGGCAGATGTCCGCCGCCGATCAGCCGCGAAACCGGGCAGCGCAGCGCCATCGCGGCGGCATCCATGTTGGCGCCGTAGGCGAAATAGAGGGGCATGCAGCCGCGATTCGTTGGCCGAGCTTCCGGCTTATTGCACAGACCCGCGCGCGTCGCGCTGCGCGGACCACCCGTTGGCGCGCACGGCCGCAGCGGCGAGCGCCAGCGTGACGGCGCGACTCACGCATGTCACGACGATCTCGCCCGAATACATGGTCTGATGCTTCGAAGCACGCGACTCCCGGTCCGAGGCCGGGGCATCGCCGCGCAAGGCCAGATCGCCGCGAAGAAGGCGGTCGCCGGCCGCAGGGCAGGCGCATCCGCGATCCCGAAGCTCAGGGCGGTGATCGGCGTGACGAAGCCGATCACCGCGGACGCGACGGCGATGGTGCGCGGCGCCGGCGCCGACGCTCTCGTCTGCGCGTCGCGAACGCAGTCAGGGCCGGGAGCGCGACGCGCGCCGCGATCAGGCGAATTCCAGGATCACCGCGTCGACGGCGAGGCTGTCGCCCTCCTTGGCGTGGATCTTCCCCACCGTGGCGTCGCGCTCGGCGCGGAGCACGTTCTCCATCTTCATCGCCTCGACGACCGCGATCGGCTCGCCGTTCTTCACCTCCTGGCCCTCGGTGACGAGGATCTGCTTCACGAGACCGGGCATCGGGCAGAGCACCTGCTTGCCCGAGCCCGCCTGCTCCTTCACCGGCATCAGGGCGGCGAGTTCCGCTTCGCGCCGGGTGTAGACCCGGGCCTCGGCGGCCGCGCCGGCATGCTGCAGGAACACGCCGTTGAGGAGGCTGCGCACCTGGATCGCCACCCGCTCCGAGCCGATCGTGCCGATCCAGACCGGCTCGCCCGGGCGCCACGCACTCGCCACCGCGAGCGCCGCGCCGTCGTCGCGGGTGACGAGGATGTCCTCGCCCTCCGGCTCGACCGTCACCGGGAAGGCCTGGCCCGCCAGGATCACGACGCGCTCACGCTCGAAGGCGAAGAGGCCGGGCGCGCGCATCTGCCCGGAGATGCCGCGCTTGCGCTGGTTGAGCTTGTGGTCGATCGCCGCCGCGGCGGCCATCATGCGGACCGCCACCGGGCCGGCCGGCTCCGGCGCCGTGAAGCCCTCGGGGAATTCCTCGGCGATGAAGCCTGTGGACAGCCGGCCCTCCTGCCAGCGCGGATGGGCCATCAGCGCCGAGAGGAACGGGATGTTGTGGCGGATGCCGTCGATCGCGAAGGCGTCGAGGGCCTCGGCCTGGGCAGCCACCGCCTCCGCCCGGGTCGGCGCCCAGGTGACCAGCTTGGCGATCATCGGGTCGTAGTGGATGGCGATCTCGCCGCCCTCCTCCACGCCGGTATCGTTGCGCACGATCGCCGTGCCCTGCTGGCCCTCCTCCGGCGGACGGTAGGTGGTCAGCCGGCCGATCGAGGGCAGGAAGTTGCGGGTCGGGTCCTCGGCGTAGACGCGGCTCTCCACCGCCCAGCCGTTCAGCTTCACGTCGTCCTGAGTGATCGGAAGCTTCTCGCCGGCCGCGACCCGGATCATCAGCTCGACGAGGTCGAGGCCGGTGATCATCTCGGTGACCGGGTGCTCGACCTGCAGACGGGTGTTCATCTCCAGGAAGTAGAACGACTTGTCCTGCCCGGCGACGAACTCGACCGTCCCGGCCGAATCGTAGTTCACCGCCTTGGCGAGCGCGACCGCCTGCTCGCCCATCTTGCGGCGGGTCTTCTTGTCGAGGAGCGGCGACGGCGCCTCCTCGATCACCTTCTGGTTACGGCGCTGGATCGAGCACTCGCGCTCGCCGAGGTAGACGACGTTGCCGTGCTTGTCGCCGATCAGCTGGATCTCGATGTGGCGCGGGTCGGTGATGAACTTCTCGATGAAGACCCGGTCGTCGCCGAAGGAGGAGGCCGCCTCCGACTTCGCGCGGGCGAAGCCCTCCGCCACTTCCTCGCCCGAGTAGGCGATGCGCATGCCCTTGCCGCCGCCGCCAGCGGACGCCTTGATCATCACCGGGTAGCCGATCTCGTCGGCGATCTTCCTGGCGTGCTCGGGTGATTCGATCACGCCGAGGAATCCCGGAACGGTCGAGACCTCGGCGGCGGCCGCCGCCTTCTTCGACTCGATCTTGTCGCCCATGGCGGCGATGGCCCCCGGGTTGGGGCCGATGAACACGATGCCGGCGGCCTCGAGCGCCTTCGGGAAGGCTTCGCGCTCGGAGAGGAAGCCGTAGCCGGGATGCACGGCCTGGGCGCCGGTCTTCTTGCAGGCCTCGACGATCTTCTCGATCACGAGGTACGATTCGGACGCGGCAGCGGGCCCGATATGCACGGCCTCGTCGGCCATGGCGACGTGCACGGCGTCGCGATCGGCATCCGAGTAGACCGCTACGGTCTTGATGCCCATCCTCCGGGCCGTCTTGATCACCCGGCAGGCGATCTCGCCCCGGTTGGCAATCAGGATCTTGTCGAACATCGCTGGCGCACTGCTTTCGAGATCGCCGGATTGCGCACCGGCTTGACTGTCCCGATAGATCAGTTGCGCCGCGGACGGAAGCTGCGCCTTGGTCTGAGGCTCAGGCGGCCAGGGCGAAGGTCATGCGGGGGGCCTGGGCCGTGTCGCGGACGCGACGGTTGGCCTCCAGGGCGAAGGCGACCAGCGATTCGGCGCTGCTCTCGGCCTCGCGGACCACTTCCATGGCGATCCGGGCACCCACGGCGCTCGGGCCGTCGCGGCCGCTGAGGGAGGCGGCGAGCCACGCGGCGACGTCGCGGTCGATGTAGCCGGTCGGGCGCGAGCCCCACACCGCGAAGTCGACGACCGAGGCGACCAGGAAGTCGGCGAAGGCGTCGGAGCCGATCACCGCCCGCTCGAGGGCGATCAGCAGGTCGGCGTCCTCGCGGCTCATCAGGCCGTCCGGGAGAACTTCGCGCTTCAGGACGAGCAGGTCCTCGTCGCTGATCGTGCCGGCCGAGACAGCATGGTTGCAGAACTGTTGAACGGAAATGGTGGTCATGATCGCCTGCCTCCCCGACCTTTGTTGTGGTCGGCTCTAGTCCCTGTGTGTCTTCAACTTACGGGACCGCCCCCCTTCCAGAGGTTAATGGCGACATCTGAACGGAAGTTCAGGTAAACACCCCCCGAGCAAGCAGGCTTATTGGGACGTTGACCGGTTGCGTTACCGGACGATGACCGTGGCCCCGACGGGGACCCGGTTGTAGAGGTCGACCACGTCGATGTTGCGCATCCGGATGCAGCCGGAGGAGACCGCCTGACCGATCTTCTCCGGCTCGTTGGTGCCGTGGATCCGGTAGAGCGTGTCGCGGCCGCGATCCGACAGGTACAGGGCCCGGGCGCCGAGCGGATTCATCGGGCCGCCCTGCATGGCGTGGACGTGCGGCCAGCGCTTGATCATCTCGGCCGGCGGATTCCAGGCCGGCCATTCCGCCTTGCGGTCGATCCGGGCGGTGCCGGTCCAGCCATAGGCCTCGTCGCCCACCGAGACGCCGTAGCGCATCGCCCGGCCGTTCGGCAGGACGAGGTAGAGCTGGCGCTCCTTGGTCTCGACCACGATCGTGCCGGGCGCCTCCCGGGTCGGGTCGGCGATCTCGTAGCGCGCGAAGTGCGGATCGAACTCGGCCTCCGGGACGAGGGCCATGTACTCGGCGTCGCGGGCCGAGAGGGCGGGATCGGGCACGCCCTTGAAGGTGCAGCCTGCCAGGAGCAGGGCGCAGCCGAGTACCGAGATGATGCGCATGTCCCGCCTCGAGGATCGTCGCGGCCGCGGACGGAGGATCGGCGATCCGGATCCGTCCCGTTGACGAATCGCGCAACCATAAGGGGGCAACGGCACCCCGCCGTAGTCCGCGCGTTGGGCCCGTGGCACATTGCCGGCTCCTGTTGCCGGTGCGCGACAGGCGAGCATCCGGGAGCGACCCTCGTGACCACTCTCTACGTGAGCCATCCCGCCAGCTTCGATCACGAGGTTCCCGAGGGGCATCCGGAGCGGCCGGCCCGGATGCGCGCCGTGGAGCGGGCCCTGGAGGACGAGCGCTTCGCCGGTCTCGTGCGGGCCACGGCGCCCCGCGGCGAGATCGAGGCCGTCACCCTCGCGCATCCGCGCGCGTACGTGGACGCCCTGGTGGCAGCGGTGCCCGAGCACGGCATGGTCGGAATCGATTCCGACACGATCCTGTCGGCGGGCAGCCTGGAGGCGACGCTCCGCGCGGTGGGCGGAGGGATGCACGCGGTCGACGCGGTCGTCGGCGGCGAGTGCCGCAACGCCTTCGTGGCCATGCGCCCGCCCGGCCACCACGCCGAGCGGACCCGCGCGATGGGCTTCTGCCTGTTCAACCACGCCGCCATCGCGGCCCGCCACGCCCGGCAGAAGCACGGCGCCGAGCGGGTGGCCCTGGTGGATTGGGACGTCCACCACGGCAACGGCAGTCAGGACATCTTCTGGAACGACGCCTCGGTGCTCTACTGCTCGACCCACCAGATGCCGCTCTATCCCGGGACCGGGTCGCCCTCCGAGCGCGGCGAGAAGGACACGATCGTCAACGTGCCGCTGCGGCCGAACGACGACGGCGAGGTCTTCCGGGAGGCCTTCGAGACCGGAATCCTGTCGCGTCTGGAAGCCTTCCGGCCCGACGTCATCGTGATCTCCGCCGGCTTCGACGCGCACAAGCTGGATCCTCTGGCCAACCTGCGCCTCGAGGCCGAGGATTTCGGCTGGGCGACCCGCCGCCTGATGGACCTCGCGGAGCGCTGCGCGGGCGGCCGGATCGTCTCGATCCTCGAGGGCGGCTACAGCCTCGAAGGGCTCGGCAAGTCGGTGGCGGCCCATGTCGACGCCCTGATGGGGCGCTGACGCGGCCGTTGCGGCCGTCCGCCGGCAAGCCATAATCGGCGGCTCGGGGGAGATCGCAGCCATGCCGCCACGGAACCGAACGATGCCGCCGGTGCATCGGCGCGCCCCCGGCACTCGCGCGGGTTCGGGGCGATGACGCCGGCAGGGTTCCTGACCTACGCGCTCGCCCTCGGCGTCGCGGCCGCGATCCCCGGGCCCGGAATCGTCGCCCTGGTCGCCCGGGCCCTGGGCGCGGGCTTCGGCGCCGCAATGGCTTTCGCTGCCGGCCTGATCCTGGGCGACCTGACGTACCTGGCCGCCGCCATCTTCGGCCTGTCGCTCGTCGCCGAGGCGTTCGGCGCGGTCTTCGTCGTCGTTCGCTACGGTGCGGCGCTCTACCTGGCCTACTTAGCGTGCCGCCTCTGGCGCGCGGCCGGAGCGGGGGCCCGGGTCGAGGCAGCGGCCCGCGACCGGCCGCTGGCCAGCTTCGTCGCCGGGCTGACCGTCACCCTGGGCAACCCGAAGACGATCGTCTTCTACCTCGCGATCCTGCCCACGCTCGTCGACCTGCGCGGCGTGACGGCGGCGGATTTCGCGACCCTCGTCATCGTCACGGCCGCGATCCTGCTCGCCGTGACGACGCCCTACGCGGCGCTCGCGGCGCGGGCGCGCGAGTCGCTGCGACGGCCGGCTTTCCGCGCGCGGCTGAACCGCGGTGCCGCCGCCATCATGGCCGGCGCCGCGGTCTGGACCGTCCTGCGCCGCGCTTGACCGGGCGTCCCGGTCCTGCCTCAGCCTTCGAGAGGCTCGTCGCCCAGGAGCTCGATGCCGAAGCCCGAGAGGCCGACATAGGAGCGCGACGAGGTCGCGAGGTTGCGGATGGAGACAACACCCAGATCGCGCAGAATCTGGGCGCCGAGCCCGATCTCGCGCCATTGCCGCGCCCGCAGCGCCTCCGTCCCCTCCTCGGTGACGTTCTTGACCGGCACGCCCGCGGTTCCGTCCCGGAGATAGACCAGCACGCCGCGGCCGGCGGCCGCGAAGCGCTTCAGCACGGCGTCGATCTGCTTGCCGCCGCCGATCACGTCGGCGGCGACGTTGGAGCGGTGCAGGCGCACCAGCACGTCCCGACCGTCGCCGATCTCGCCCATCACGAAGGCGAATTGCTGGATCGACTCGAAGGGCGTCGAGAACACGTAGGCGTTCACGTCGCCGTGGTTCGATCGGACCGTGAAGTGGCCGACCCGCTCCACCAGCCGGTCGCGCGCCTGTCGGTAGGCGATGAGGTCGGCCACCGAGACCTGCTTGAGGCCGTGCTTCTCGGCGAAGGCCTCGATCTGCGGCCCCTTCATCACCGTACCGTCGTCGTTGGCGAGTTCGCAGATCACGCCGACGGGCGGCAGCTCGGCGAGGCGGCACAGGTCGACCGCCGCTTCCGTGTGGCCCGAGCGCATGAGCACGCCGCCGTCGCGGGCGATGAGCGGGAAGACGTGGCCTGGCCGCACGAAGTCGCCCGCGCCCATGTTGCCGTTGGCGAGCGCCCGCACCGTGTTGCAGCGCTGCTCCGCCGAGATCCCCGTCGTCAGGCCGTGCTTGACGTCGACCGTGACGGTGAAGGCCGTGCCCAGGGGGGCGTCGTTCGACGCCACCATGGGCGCGAGGTGGAGCCGCCGCGCCTCGCTCTGCGTGAGCGGCGCGCAGACGATGCCGCAGGTGTTGCGGATGATGAACGCCATCTTCTCCGGCGTGCAGAGCGAGGCTGCGACGACGAGGTCGCCCTCGTTCTCGCGGTCGTCGTCGTCGGTGACGACCACGATCTCGCCGCGGGCGAAGGCCGCGATGGCCTCTGTGACGGAGCAGTGGGGCACGGGCATTCTCGAATCGTTGGGACGGACCCGGATCAGGGCTGGGATCCGACCTGTCCGCGATGGCGCAGATAGTGATCGGCCAGCACGCAGGCCATCATGGCCTCCGCGACCGGCACGGCGCGGATGCCGACACAGGGATCGTGCCGGCCCTTGGTGACGAGATCCACCTCGGCGCCGTCGCGCGTGACCGAGCGGCGCGGCGTCAGGATCGAGGAGGTCGGCTTGACGGCGAAGCGCACCACGACCGGCTCGCCGTTGGAGATGCCGCCCAGGATGCCGCCCGCGTGGTTCGCCAGGAAGCGCGGCCGGCCGCCGTTCCCGGCGCGCATCTCATCCGCGTTGTCCTCGCCGCGCAGGGTTGCCGCGGCGAAGCCGTCGCCGATCTCCACGCCCTTCACGGCGTTGATCGACATCATCGCGGCGGCGAGGTCCGCGTCCAGCTTGCCGTAGACCGGCGCGCCGAGGCCGGGCGGCACGCCCTCGGCCACGACCTCGATGACGGCGCCGACCGACGAGCCGTCCTTCCGGAGCCCGTCGAGATAGGTCTCGTAGAAGGAAGCCGTCTCGGCATCGGGGCAGAAGAACGGGTTGTTGCCGACCGCGTCCCAGTCCCAGCGGGATCGGTCGATGGCGTGCGGGCCCATCTGCACCAGGGCCGCCCGGATGGTCACGCCCGGAATGACCTTGCGCGCCACGGCGCCGGCCGCGACCCGCGCGGCGGTCTCCCGCGCCGAGGACCGGCCGCCGCCGCGATAGTCACGGATGCCGTACTTCACGTCGTAGGTGTAGTCGGCGTGGCCGGGACGGTAGCTGTCGCGGATCTCCGAGTAGTCCTTCGAGCGCTGATCCGTGTTCTCGATCATCAGCGCGATCGGCGTGCCGGTGGTGAGCTGGCGGCCGCCGGTGCGGTCGTCCGCGAACACGCCGGACAGGATCTTCACCTGATCGGGTTCGCGGCGCTGGGTCGTGAAGCGCGACTGGCCGGGCTTCCGGCGATCCAGCTCGGCCTGGATCTCCTCGGCCTCCAGGGGCAGGCCCGGGGGGCAGCCGTCGACGACGCAGCCGAGCGCGACTCCGTGGCTCTCGCCGAAGGTCGTGACGCGGAACAGATGGCCGAAGGTGTTGTGCGACATGGCGCGGCTGCCTTAGCGCGGGAGCGCCGGGGGCACAAACGCGGTCCGTGCAGGGCGGCCGGGCAGACGCGCGAAGGCTGCCGCGCTGAAGCTGCTGTGCTGAGGCTGCCGCGCTCGGCGACGGGCCGGAGCGGCCTGAGGCCTCATGATGCCCTCGGCGGACCGGGCAGATCGAGCCCGCCCCGCGCCTTCAGCGCCCGGTACGCCGCGACCGCCGCGGCGAGATCCCGGCGCAGCCGGCGCTCGTCGCCGAGATCGGCCAGGTCGTAGGTCAGGCCGAGGATGTGGGCGGCCTCGTAGCCCTCCGGCAATTCGCCCGCGCTGCCGAGTGTGATCGTCGCGTTCGGCAGCGCGCCGGCGAAGTCCGAGAGCCGCGCCCGCAGCGCCGCGCCGCTGGTGCGGAGATGGGTGCCGGCCGCCGCCGGGCCGTGGCTCCGGATCGCCGCCACCGTTCCCTGCGCCAGCGAGAGGTGCACCGCCTCGCGATGCGCGGGGAACAGGTAGACGAGGTAGTAGCCCCGCGTCGCGCTGGTGGTGACGGCGGGATCGAACACGGCGATCCAGGGGACCGCCGCCCACTTGCTCCCGCGCCCCGGGCTGCCCTTCACGAGGAACGGCCCGTCGATCGGCGCCAGCGCCGCGCGCAGCTCGTCCGGCGCGCCCTTGCGGATGACGGTGGCCAACGGGTGGCCGGCCGGCGGATCGAGCCGGGCGAGCGGGTACTCCTCGACGATCCGCCGCAGCGCGTAGCCGAGGCTCACGGCCGCGCCAGCACCCCGCCGGTGATGGCCTCGCGCACCCCGGTGGTCGACGGGAAGGTGATCGGCAGGCCGCGGAGCGAGCGCACCGCCAGGTACGCGAAGGCCTGCGCCTCGAGGTAGGCGGAGGACCAGCCGATCGCGTCCGCGGTCGTGATCTCGGCGCGCAGGTGGTAGTTCAGGAGGCGCACCAGCTCGCCGTTGCGGGCGCCGCCGCCGGCCACGATCCAGCGGGTCGGGACCTCGGGGGCATGGTCGAGGGCGCGGGCCACGGCCCGTGCCGTGAAGGCCGTCAGCGTCGCGGCGCCGTCCTCGGTGGAGAGCTGGCCGGCGAGCTTGTGGGAGAACCAGTTCCGGTCCAGCGACTTCGGCGGCTTGCGGAAGAAGAACGGGTGGGTGAGGAGCCAGGCCAGCAGCTGCTCGTCGGGCCGTCCGCGGGCGGCGGTGCGGCCGCCGTCGTCGAGGTTCTTGCCCTCGCGCTCCTGCATCCACTCGTCGATCAGCGCGTTGCCCGGTCCGGTGTCGAAGGCGATGACGCCGCCCTTCGAGTCGATCAGCGTCGCGTTGGCCACGCCGCCGATGTTGAGGATGCCGAAGGGCCCGTCGAAGCCCGACGCCTCGGCCAGCGCCTTGTGGAACACCGGGACCAGCGGCGCCCCCTGCCCGCCCGCCTCGATATCGGCCCGGCGCAGGTCCGCTACGACCGGGATGCCGAGCCGGGTCGCCAGTGCCTGGCCGTCGCCGATCTGGATCGAGATTCGCTGGTCCGGACGGTGGATCACGGTCTGCCCGTGGAAGCCGATCACGTCGATCTCGGAGGCGGTCAGGCCGTGCTCCTCCAGGAAGCGCTCCACGGCCTCGGCGTGGGCGAGGGTGACGAAGGCCTCGGCTTCCGGCAGTCGCCCGGGCCGGTCGCCGGGATGGAGCACGGACTCGGCGTCCTTGGTGGCGGCGCGCAGCAGCGTCTTCTCGTCGTCGGCGTAGCCGCGGTAGCCGGTGGGCCCCAGCGGCTCGAGGAAGTTGTTGTGGCCCTTGACCACGTGGACCCGCTCGCCGTCGGTCTCGATCAGCGCGATGTCCACGCCGTCCAGCGAGGTGCCGCTCATCAGTCCGATCGCGCGCATCATCGCCATGCCGTCCTGCCCCGTGCCTTTCGGCCAACGCCCTGCTAAGAGCGCGCCGTATCCTGAACCCAGCGCGAGCTAGCATGCGGGGCCTCGGCCTGTCGCGCCAGCGCGCGACCCGAGATCGCATCCATGACCGCCGAGAGCTTCGCGCCGAAATCCGACTTCCTGCGGATCCTGACCGAGCGCGGCTATATTCACCAGACCTCGGACCTCGCCGGCATCGACGCGGCGGCCCTCGAGGGCCGGCTCACGACCTATGTCGGCTACGACTGCACGGCGCCCTCGCTCCATGTCGGGCACCTTCTGTCGATCATGATGCTGCACTGGCTGCAGGCCACCGGAGGCAAGCCGATCGCCCTGATGGGCGGCGGCACCACCCGGGTCGGCGACCCGTCCGGCCGCGACGAGACACGGAAGATCCTGACCGTCGAGCAGATCGACGCCAACAAGGCCGAGATCCGTAAGACCTTCGACCGGTTCCTGCGCTTCGGAGAAGGCGCGAACGACGCCGTGATGGTCGACAACGCCGAGTGGCTGACGAAGCTCAACTACATCGAGATGCTGCGCGACGTCGGCCGCCATTTCTCGGTGAACCGCATGCTGTCGATGGACAGCGTGCGCCTCCGCCTGGAGCGCGACCAGGAACTGTCGTTCCTCGAGTTCAACTACATGATCCTCCAGTCCTACGACTTCGTGGAGCTGAACCGCCGCTACGGCTGCGTCATGCAGATGGGCGGGTCGGACCAGTGGGGCAACATCGTCAACGGCATCGATCTCGGCCGCCGCATGGGCACGCCGCAGCTCTACGCCCTGACCTGCCCGCTCCTGACCACGTCGTCGGGTGCCAAGATGGGCAAGACCGCGGCCGGCGCCGTCTGGCTCAACCCGGAGATGCTGAAGCCCTACGATTACTGGCAGTTCTGGCGGAACACCGAGGACGCGGACGTGGCCCGCTTCCTCAAGCTCTTCACCCTGCTGCCCATGGCGGAGATCGCGCGTCTCGCCGCCCTCGCCGGCTCCGAGATCAACGCGGCCAAGACGGTGCTCGCCACCGAGGCCACCGCGCTGATGCACGGCCGCGAGGCCGCGGAGGCCGCAGCCGAGACCGCCCGCAAGACCTTCGTCGAGGGCACGCTCGCCGCCGACCTCCCGAGCGTGACCGTGCCGTCCGCGACCCTGGAGGCCGGGCTCGGGGTGCTGACGGCCTTCGGGCCGGAGGTCGCCAAGCTCGTGCCCTCCACCAGCGAGGCGCGGCGGCAGATCAAGGGCGGCGGGCTGCGGGTCAACGACGTGCCGGTCACGGACGAGAAGGCAGTCCTCGGCCGCGGCGACGTGACCGCGGACGGCGTGATCAAGCTCTCCTTCGGCAAGAAGCGGCACGTGCTGCTTCGGCCGGAATGACCCGTCCGGCCGCCCGGATCCGCCACGAGGGGCGGCCCAAGTGAGTGCCGCCCGCATCCTGGTGATCGACGACGAGCCGCCGATCCGCCGGCTGCTCCGAACCGGCCTCGGGACGCAGGATTACGCGGTCGTCGAGGCCGCGGACGGGGCCGCGGCCCTCGCCGCCCTGGAGGCCGGCGGGGTGGATCTCGCGATCCTCGACCTCGGCCTGCCCGACATGGCCGGCCACGCCCTCCTGGCGGCGATCCGCGAGCGCTGGCCCGACCTGCCGGTCGTGATCCTGTCGAGCCGCGACGACGAGCGCGGCAAGGTCGAGGCCCTCGATCTCGGTGCAGACGACTACGTCACCAAGCCGTTCGGCATGAACGAGCTGCTGGCGCGCATCCGCACGGCCCTGCGCCACCGCCTCGCCATGCAGGGCGAGCGGCCTGTCTTCCGGGTCGACGACCTCTCGGTCGATCTCGTCCGACGCGTCGTCCGGGTGGGCGAGCGGGACGTCAAGCTGTCGCCGCGAGAGTACGAGTTCCTGCGCGTGCTCGTGCAGCATGCCGGCAAGGTGCTCACCCACGCGCAGCTCATGCGCCACGCGCCGGCCTCGTCGGATCCGCAATACCTGCGCGTCTACATCCGGCAGCTGCGCCAGAAGCTCGAGCCGGACCCGGAGCGCCCGCGCTACCTGCTCACCGAGACCGGCGTGGGCTACCGCCTGCGCGCGCCGGACTGAGTCCGGCGCGCCGGCCGCCTCACGGCTCGAGGCCTTCCGCCGCGCGCCGCGCCGCCCGCAGCTTCTCGACCCGCGCCACCGAGAACACCGAGGCCTCGTAGAGGAGCAGCATCGGGATCGCGAGGGAGAGCTGCGAGATCACGTCCGGCGGCGTCAGGATCGCGGCGGCGACGAAGACCAGCACGATCGCGTAGCGGCGCTTCTCGCGCAGGAAGGCAGCGTCGATGATCCCGATCTGTCCGAGCAGCGTCAGGATGACCGGCAGCTGGAACGCGATGCCGAACGCGAAGATCAGCGTCATGATCAGCGACAGGTACTCGTCGACCTTCGGGAGCAGCTTGATCGTCGGCTCGCCGGCCACGCCAACCTGCTGGAGCGACACCGAGAACTTGATCAGCAGCGGCATCGCCAGGAAGAACACCACCAGCGCGCCGAGGACGAAGAAGATCGGCGTGGCGACCAGGTAGGGGAGGAACGCCTTGCGCTCGTTGCGGTAGAGGCCCGGCGCCACGAAGGCGTAGATCTGCGTGGCGATCACGGGAAAAGCCAGGAAGGCCGCGCCGAAGACGCTGAGCTTGATGTTGGTGAACACCTGCTCGAGGAAGTGCGTGGCGATCAGCTCGGCGTTCTGCGCGCCCACGATCGACACGTAGGGGTAGACCAGCACGTTGTAGATATCGCGCGAGAAGAAGAAGCACGCGAAGAACATCAGCACGAACGCGATCAGTGACTTGATCAGCCGCGCGCGCAATTCGATCAGGTGCTCGAGCAGGGGCGCCCGCGACGCCTCGATCTCGGCCTCGTCCGCCTCGCTGATCATCGGGCCGTCGTGCCGTTCTTGGACTCTTCGGAGGCGGGGTGCGCGGCGGGCGGTTCGGGCGGAGGCCCGAACGGATCGTCCACCGATCCGGGTACGGGCAGGGGCGCCTCCGCGGCTTCGGTCGCCGGTTGCCGGGTCGCCCCAGCGGCGGACGTGTCCGGATGCGTCCCGGCGGCGTGAGGCGCCGCGGCTTCCTGCTCGGCCTTCAGCTGCGCCGTGGCATCGGCCAGGGACCGGGTCTCGACGGAAGGGGTCTCAAGGCCGGGCTTCTCCGGACCCATCTTCTCCGGACCCATCTTGGCCCGGCCCTCGACGGCGCCCCTCAGCTCGTCGCGGATCGTCTGCACCGGATTGAAGGTCGAGCCCGCCGTGCGGACGGTGTTGCGGATCCCGTCGACCTCGCGGCGGACGTCGTCGAGTTCCGCCTCGCGGATCGCCTCGTTGAACTGCATCTGAAACTCGCCGGCCATGCGGCGCAGCTTCGACGTGATCTGCCCGACGGTGCGCAGCGCCTTCGGCAGATCCTTCGGCCCGATGACGATGAGGGCGACGCCGCCGATCAGCATCACCTCGCCCCAGCTCATGTCCAGCATGTCGTCGACGGTCCTGCTGCCCCGAGATCCGGCACGGCGGCCAGACCCCGTCAGGCTCTACACGAGCGCGCGCGCTCTGACAGTCCTACAGTCCAGCTCGCCGTCAGACCGGCTTGCGCTCGCCGCCGGGGAGATGGCTCGCCGGGATCGCGGTTCCGGGGCTCGTCTCGGTAGCGTGCGGGATGGTGCGGACCGGCTCGGCCGGGGGCGGCGCGGCCTGGACCGCCGGCGGCGTCTCGTCCTCGGCCATGCCCTTCTTGAAGGCTTTGATGCCCTTCGCGACGTCGCCCATCAGGTCGGACACCTTGCCGCGTCCGAACAGCAGCATCACGATGACCGCGACGATGACCCAGTGCCAGATACTCATGCTGCCCATGGCAACCTCCTGCGGGCGCCCCGAAGAAGCGGGAGCGTGACGCCACGTCCGGTTGAGGATTTCGGGGCGAACCTAGGGATCGCGCCGCCCGAACACAAGCAGAGGCGATGCCACGGCCGGTGGAAGGCCGCGGTGGAAGGCCGCAAGGTGTCTCAGGTCAGGCGGCCGCGAGGGCCGCGGCGAAGCGGTCCCGGGCCTCCGCGACGTCCAGCCCGTCGCCAGCGGGGTCGAGCCGCGCCAGCGCGGCGGCGGCGCGGCGCGCGGCTGCGCCGGTGAGTTCGGGCGCCGCCTCGGCCACGGCCCGCATCTCGTCCATCCCGCCGTTGCAGTGGAGCCCGACATCGATCCCCGCCGCGAAGGCGCGCTCCGTCCGGTCGCGGAACGTGCCGGTCAGCGCGTGCATGGACAGGTCGTCGGTCATCAGCAGGCCGTCGAAGCCGATGGCGCCGCGGATGATGTCGCGGATGACGGTCGCCGACTGGGTGGCCGGCCGGTCGGGGTCGATGGCGGTGAAGACGACGTGCGCGCTCATCGCCATCGGCAGGTCGGCGAGCGCCCGGAAGGTCCGGAAATCCTGATCCGCGAGATCCGCGCGGGGCGCGTCGACCACCGGGAGGCCGTGGTGGCTGTCGCAGGTGGCGCGCCCGTGCCCGGGAATGTGCTTCATCACCGGCAGGACGCCGCCGGCCATCAGGCCCTCGGCCACGGCGCGCCCGATCTCGGCCACCCGCTCCGGGCTCGTCCCGTAGGCGCGGTCACCGATGATGTCGTGCGAGCCCGGCGCCGGCACGTCGAGGACGGGGGCGCAGTCGACGTTGATCCCGACTTCGGCGAGGTCGTGCGCCATGAGGCGCGCCCCGAGGCGGGCGACCGTGGCGGCGCTGCCGTTCAGGCGGCCGTAGCGGCCGCCGGCCGGGTAGGCCGGCCAGTGGGGCGGCCCCATGCGCTGGACCCGGCCGCCTTCCTGGTCGATCAAAACCGGCGCCTGCTCGGAGCCGACGCAGTCCCGGAGCGCACCGGTGAGGGCGCGGACCTCGTCGGGCGTCCCGATGTTGCGCTTGAACAGGATGAAGCCCCAGGGCTTCACGTCCCGGAAGAAGGCCCTCTCCTCCGCCAAGAGCGACTTACCGGAGCAGCCGAGGATCAGGGCGCGGGAGGTCATCAGGAACGGCTCGGACACTGCTCGGTGGCGGCGCGACGACGGCGCGTGGACGGCGGAGACCGCCGGGCGGTTCGTATCGATGGCGACAGAGTCGGGCGGGAACGGGGAGTGGGCAAGACCAAACCGCGGCCCGGGGGCGCCGGCCGGGGCGATCGCACCGCCCGTGTTGCCGTGCGGACTCGGTCGATCGTGCGGCGCGGATCACCGCGGACGGGCGCAATGTCCCGTCCGCGGCGCGACGTCAGGGGTTCAGTTCTTGGCCACGAAGCACTGGCCGCCCTCGCCCTGCAGGGCGCTGCACAGGCTCGCGGCCTGGGCCTTCTCCAGCGGTCCGACGCGGACGCGGTAGATCGTCTTGCCGTTGACCTCGGCCTGCCGGATCAGCTCGGGCTTGCCAGCGAGCTGCGAGTACTTGGCCTGCATCTGTCGGAACGCGGCCTTCGCCTCGGCGGCGGAGCTGCGTACCCCGAGCTGCACCGAGAAGCCGCTCACCGGGCCGGATTTCACGGCGTCGTCGTCGGTCGTGGTGCTGGCGGTGGTGTCGGGCGCGGCCGCGCCGGGCGGGGCGACGGCGGCGATGCGCTGGGCGGCCTTCGGCGGCGGCTTCACGGCCACCGGCTTGGGCGCCGGCTGCTCGACCGCGGCCTCCGGCTGCGCGTCGACGGGCGTCGCGGTGGCCGCCGGCATGGCGGCGGCGGTCTGGCGGACGGGCTTGGACTTCGCGGGCGGCGGGGCCGCCGGCTCGTCGCTCGGCAGGACCATGGTGGGGATCGGGGCCGGCCCGGCATCGGCGGCCTGCTGCTCCCGCGGCGGCGGCGCGGGCGGCGCCTCGGGCTTGACCGCGACGGTGCGCACGCGGCGCGGTTCACCGAACGCCTCGAACGGGCCGTTGCCCGGCGTCGTGCCGCCCTGGGCGCCGGTCGGCTGCGACGGGCCCTGGGCCGCCCGCGCGGCCTCGGCCACGTCGAGGGGCTGCTCCTCGCGGTTCACGATCTTGATCTGGCCGTCCTTCTTGCCCTTCGGGTCGTAGATCTGCCGGTTCTGATCCGGGATCTCGACGCCGTCGGCCACCTTCGGGGCGACCTTGAGGGGTGTGGAATCGGCCTGGACCACCGGCACGCCGCCGTGGCCCGAGTTGCTCAGGCCCTTGTAGGTGAGCGCCCCGGTGACGGCGATCGCCACCACGGCCACGCCGGCGCCCACGGAGACGAGGCGCCGCCGCGGATTGGCGCGACGGAGCGCGCGGCTGTCCGCGTAGGTCTCGTCGTCGCCTGTGGCGGTCGGGCCGCTCTCCGCGGCGTAGCCGGAGCCCTCGCGGTGCGTGTCCTGTTCCACGGAGGCGAGATACTGGTCGAACGCGTCGGCCGGCGTCGCCTTGGCGGCCTCCGGGGCGAAGCTCGGCTCGACCCGGGCATTCCAGCCCGCCTGCTGCGGCGCGGCGGGCGCCACGGCGCGCATCTCGTCGCGGGCGGCGAGCAGCGCGCGGAACGGATCGTCCTGGCCGACGATGCGGGCGAGTTCCGCCAGCGGGTCGGCCTTGCCGGACGCCTGCGGCGTCTGGCCCTTATCCTGACGCAGATCGCGCGCGAGGGCGTCCAAATCGACCTGAGCGCGCGAAGCGTTCGTCATGGCAGCATCCTCACATCAACGCCGAAGACCGGCCCGATGCACTCGGGCCTATCGCATCTCGTCCGGCGCGGTCACACCGAGAATCGCAAGGCCGGCCGCCAGCGTGCTCCGCAGAGCTTCGACGAGCGCCAGCCGGGCCCACGTCGACTTTCGGTCGGTTGCATTAACAAACCGTAATTGCGGCAAGTCTTTGCCCTTGTTCCAGAAACTATGCAGCGCGGAGGCCAGTTCATAGAGGTGGAAGGCGATCCTGTGCGGCTCGTGCGCCAGCGCCGCGGATTCGAGGACCCGCGGGTACTGCGCGATGAGGCGCATCATCTCGATCTCGCCCGGGTCGCTCAGCACGGCGAGGTCCGCCTCGCGGGCCAGCGCGGCGACTGAGAGGTCGGCGTCCGGGAACGCCTCGCGGGCCTGCCGCTGCACCGAGCGGACGCGGGCATGGGCGTACTGGACGTAGAAGACCGGGTTGTCCTTCGACTGCTCCACCACCTTGGCGAGGTCGAAATCCAGGGTCGCGTCGTTCTTCCGGTAGAGCATCATGAACCGGATCGCGTCGCGGCCGACCTCGTCGATCACGTCGCGCAGGGTCACGAACTCGCCGGCCCGCTTCGACATCTTGACCGGCTCGCCTGCGCGCAACAGCCGCACCAGCTGGCAGAGCTTGACGTCGAGCGTGGCCTTGCCGTCGCTGACCGCCTTCACGGCGGCCTGCATGCGCTTCACGTAGCCGCCGTGATCGGCGCCGAGGACGTCGATCAGCTCGGTCGCGCCGGCGAGGTACTTGGCGCGGTGGTAGGCGATGTCGGAGGCGAAATACGTGTACGAGCCGTCCGACTTCAGCAGCGGCCGGTCGCTGTCGTCGCCGAATTCCTTGGTGCGAAACAGCGTCTGCTCGCGGTCCTCCCAGTCCTCCGGCAGCTGCCCCTTGGGCGGCGGAAGGCGACCCTCGTAGACGAGGCCCTTGGCGCGCAGCTCCGCGAGCAGGGCCTTCACGGCCCCGCTCTCCTGAAGCGTGCGCTCGGAGAAGAAGACGTCGTGGCGGATGCCGATCGCCGCCAGGTCGGCCCGGATCATGTCCATCATCATGCCGAGCGCGGTCTCGCGCACCGTGGGCAGCCACTCCGCCTCGGGCTTGTCGAGGAGCGCGCGGCCGTGCGTCTCGGCCAGCCGGGCGCCCACGGGCTTCAGGTAGTCGCCCGGATAGAGGCCCTCCGCGATGGCGAAGGGCTCGCCGAGGGCCTCGCGGTAGCGCTGGAACGCCGAGCGGGCCAGCACATCGACCTGAACGCCGGCATCGTTGATGTAGTATTCGCGCGTCACCTGCCGGCCGGCCGCGACGAGCAGGTTGCACAGGGCGTCGCCGAACACCGCGCCCCGGCCGTGGCCGACATGCATCGGCCCCGTCGGGTTCGCCGACACGTACTCGACGTTGATCGGGCCGCCGGGCAGCCGCGCGCGGCCGAACGCCTCTGGGGCCTCCAGGGCGTCGCGCACGACCGCGTGGAAGATCGCGGGGTCGAGCCGGAGATTGATGAAGCCCGGCCCGGCGACACTCGCCTCGACGATCCGCGGATCCGCGCGGAGCTCGGCCGCCAGGGACTCGCCCAGCGCCTTCGGGTTGGCCCGTGCCTCCTTGGCAAGGACCAGGGCGGCGTTCGTGGCGAGGTCGCCGTGCGAGGCGTCGCGGGGCGGCTCGACCACCACGCGGCCCAGGTCGAGGCCCTCGGGCAGGTGGCCGGCGCGGGTCAGCGCCTCCACGGCCTCGCGCACGCGCGCCTCGAACAGGGCGAAGATGTTCATGGGTCTCGATCTCGCTCGCGCGGGGGTCTCGTCGCCCGGCCCGTCCGGCCGGCGCCCGCCCCGGCGGTCTAGCAAGGGGGCGGGAGGGTGTCACGGCGCCGGGCCGCGCGCCGGCCCCGCGGAGTCCGCGTTCGCGGCATCGCTCCGGTAACCACGTGGGCGCCGACGCGGCGTTATCCCGCGCGACGAATACGGATCGCGCAGTGTCCGTCTTGTCTCGACCGAGACGAAGCGGTGTCATCGCCGCCGATCGTGAGTGTGCCGATCGCGGAGTTACTGATGAAGACCTTGACGATTGCGGGGACGGCGCTCTGCGCCCTCATCCTGGCCGCGCCGAGTGCCGAGGCGGGCGGCTTCCGCGGCGGCGGATTCCACGGTGGCGGCTTCCACGGCGGCGCTTACCGCGGCGGTTTCCGGGGCGGCTACGGCTACCGCGGCGGCTACGCGGCCCGCGGCTTCTACGGGCGCGGCTACGGGTACGGCTACCGTCGCGGCTACGGCGGGGCCCTCGGCTACGGACTGGCCGGCGCGGGGATCGGCCTCGGGCTCGGACTCGCCGCCGGGAGCGTCTACGGCGGCTACGGCTACGGTGGTTACGGGTACGGCTACCCGGCCGCCTACGGCGGGTACGGCTACGGGTACGGCTACCCCGCCGCCTACGGTGGCTACGGCTACGGCGGGTGCTACGGCAGCTTCACCTGCGGCTGCGGCTGCTGATCCGAACCGCCCCGCGCCGGGCCCTCAGGGCTCGGCGAGGGGCAGCCCCCGGCTGGGCAGCTCCCAGTGCAGGTCCGGCGTCGTCGCGTAGAGCTTGCGATGCGCCAGGACCGCGTAGGTGTCGGTCATGCCGGCGATGTAGTCGGCGACCCGGCGGGCGACCCGCGCCTCGGTGGTGTCTTCGAGGCCGGCGCTCCACTCCTCCGGCATCCGGGAGGGCGCCGCGGTGAACGCGGCGAACAGGTCGTTGACGATGGCGTCGGCCTTCTTCCGCACCGCCACCACGCCCGGATGCCGGTACATCCGCTCCCACAGGAAGCGCATGATGTCGGCGTCGGCCGCCGCGATCTCCGGCGAGAACACGATGACCGGCTGGTCCGCGTTCCGGATGTCCTCGACGCGGCCCGGGTCCAGGGCGGCGATGCGGCGGCCGCCCTCGCGGATGACGTCCTCGACGAAGCGGGTGATCACCCGCCGGGCGAGTTCGTGGATCATCCGCGACGGCTCCAGGCCCGGATGCAGCCGGTCGATCTCGTCGAGCAGTCCGGCCAGGAAGGGGACCGCCCGCAGCTCCGGGATCTCGAACAGCCCGGCGCGCAACCCGTCGTCGAGGTCGTGGGCGGCGTAGGCGATGTCGTCGGCCAGGGAGGCGGCCTGGGCCTCGGGGCCGGCCTGGCTCCACAGGTCGAGGGGGTTCAGCGCGTCGTACTCGAGGATCGCCGCCGGGATGCCGCGGGCGGCGTAGCGGGGCGTCGGCCGGCCGTCCGCGGTGAGCAGCGGGCCGTTGTGCTTGACGAGGCCCTCCAGCGTCTCCCAGGCGAGGTTCAGCCCGTCGAACCCGGCGTAGCGCCGCTCCAGCCGCGTCACGATCCGCAGCGCCTGGGCGTTGTGATCGAAGCCGCCGTGGCGCGCCATGCAGGCGTCGAGGGCGTCCTCGCCGGTGTGACCGAAGCAGGTGTGGCCGAGGTCGTGACTGAGGGCCAGCGCCTCCGCGAGATCCTCGTCGAGGCCGAGCGCGCGCGCGAGCGCCCGGCCGATCTGGCTCACCTCCAGGGTGTGGGTCAGACGGGTGCGGTAATGGTCGCCCTCGTGATGGACGAAGACCTGCGTCTTGTGCTTCAGCCGCCGGAACGCCGTTGAGTGGATGATCCGGTCGCGGTCGCGCTGGAAATCGCTGCGGGTCGGCGACCCGGCTTCCGGGATCAGGCGTCCCCGGGTCCGGGCCGGGTCGGTGGCGTAGGGCGCGCGCCAGCGCTCACCGTTCGGTCGCACGGCATCCGCTCTCGAACTCACGCACCCTGCTCATGACGGCTCCCCGCCCGGCGCGTTGCGGCGCGGGCTTGCGGCTCATATCTTGTGGGTCAGGGCGCACTCGGCAACGGGCCGGGCGCGCCGTCCACCGAACGAATGCGTGGCCAGAGACCGATGGCTGAGATCACCCTGACCGCCCGCGCGGCCAAGCGCATCAACGAGATCATGGTGTCGGAGCCGGCCGGTTCGTCGCTGCGGATCAGTGTCAACGGCGGCGGCTGCTCGGGCTTCTCCTACGCCTTCGACATCACCCGTGCCCGCGAGGCGCAGGACGTAGCGATCGAGCGCGACGGCGCCACCGTGATCGTCGATCCGGTCTCGCTCGAGTACATGAGCGGCTCGACCATCGACTTCGTGAACGACCTCATCGGGCAGTCCTTCAAGATCGAGAACCCGCTCGCCACCGCTTCCTGCGGCTGCGGCACCTCCTTCTCGTTGTAGCACGCGGCGCGGCGCCGCCGCGCCGTTGCGTCCGTACGACACCGGTCCCGGCTCGATCGCCCGGGCCGGCGCGCGCGATTGCCTCGCCCGGCAAAACGCGGCACGGCTAGGGCATTCCCGCGAGAGCCCTGGTCCGGACGCTGCCATGAACCACCCGAAGGCCCGTCTCCGCCTCCGGTCGGCCCGGGCGACGGCCGCCATGCTGGCCCTCCTCGGCCTCGCGCCGGCGCCGCTCGCCGCGCAGGAGGGCGCTGCCGCCGTCCAGGACGTGACCGTTAACGACGTGGTGATCCCGCTCGGCGGCACGCTGCTGAAGGCGCCGAAGCTGACGGCGAGCGGCACGCGCCTCTCCAAGGAGGATCTCGCGGCGATCCTGCGGCCCGATTCCAACGTGCCCTGGGAGCAGCGGCTCGCCCGTCTCGACGCCGGCAGCCTGACAGTCCCGGTCCTGACCTCCGAGAACGCGGGTCCCGGCGACAACCGGCAGACCGTCACCTACCGCGACGTGGTCGCCCGCGACATCCGGGCCGGCCGCGTCGGCGAGCTGACGGCGGCCGGCGCGACCGTCAGTTCCGTCGCGGGCCCGAACCGCGGGTCTGGAACCTACGGTCAGGTGCGCGCCACGGACCTGGATCTCGCGGCGCTCAGCCGGCTCTACACGGTGCCCGGCGACGGCAAGGGACCGGTCCAGCGCGTCTACGGCGCCGTCCAGGTCTCGGACGTCACCTACTCCGACGCGCGCGGCACCACCGTGAAGATCGCCCGCCTCGACGGCCGGGACCTCGGCGGCCGGCAGGTGCCGGACGGCTGGGGCGGCGCCTTCGCCATCGTGGCCAACGGCTTCGACGGATCCAGCGACCGGCGCCCGCTGGCCGCCGCCGCCGCCGATCTCATCGACGCCACCTCGGTCGGCACCCTCGAGATGCAGGGCCTGAGCGTCAGCGACACCGACCCGAAGGGGCCGGTGCTGTTCGAGATCGGCCGGGCCGCCTACACGTCGGCGGGCCCGGAGGGCGGCACCATCTTGGACAACCTGTCGATGACCCGCGGCGCGCTGCGGATCCATGTCGGCCGCGTCGCCGCCCTGGGGACGTCCCTGGCGCCGACCGTCGCGACCCTCCAGGGCATCGCCGCCGAGCCGACGGGCGGGGCCGGGTTCTCCGACGTCGAGATGCGCCGGCTGACGCCGAAGCTCGGCACGCTCACCCTCACGGACCTGTCGATCGATCTGCCGCCCGAGGCTGAGCCCGAGCGGGCGCCGCCCCGCGACGTCCGGCCCCCGGCCCGCGGCGCCCTGCCCGAGCCGGGCCGGTCGGTGCGGACGCCCGAGCCGAGGCCGGCCGATAAGACCGGGGACCCCCTCGCGGTCACGGTGTCGCCGCGGCCGGCTCCCCGCATCGCCCTGCGCGAGGCGGCCTTGGCCTTCGGCCCCCTGACCGAGGGCGTGCCCAGCGCGACCCGCATCAGCCTCTCCGGCCTGAGCCTGCCCGCGGACCTGCTCGCGGGTGCGCCGCTCGTCGGCCTGCTGCCGGCCTACGGCTACCGGGACCTCGACCTCAACCTCGTGGCCGACGCGAGCCTCGACGAGAAGGCCCGCGACCTCGCCCTGCGCGAGGTCACGATCTCCGGGCGCGACATCGGCACGGTTCGCCTCTCCGGCACGCTGGGAGGCATCGGGCCCGAGCTGTTCTCCGGCACCCTGCCGGCGGCGACGATGGTGATGTTCTCGGGGAGCGCCAAGACCCTCGACCTGACGGTGGAGAATGCCGGCCTGTTCGAGCGCTTCCTCGCCGCGCAGTCGAAGGATCTCAGCCTCAAGCCGGACGAGCTGCGCAAGGAATACGTCACTGCCAGCCTGCTCGGCGTGCCGATCATCCTCGGCAACAGCGCGGCGGCCAAGGGGATCGGCGCCGCCATGGGCCAGTTCGTGATGAAGCCCGGCAAGCTCGTGGTGCACGCCAAGTCGAAGGAGCCTGCGGGGATCGGCTTCATCGACCTCGGCGCGGCGCGCTCGCCGGCCGCCGTCCTCGACCGGCTCGAGGTCGAGGCGAAGGCGAACTGAGAGACGCCGGGACCGGACGGCCCCTGATCCCTGGCCGGTCCCGACGCCCGCGTGTCAGGAGGGCCAGTTCATGCTCGCCATCCGCCTCTCGAAGGCCGCCCTCGTCGGCGCCCTGGCGCTGACCTGCACCCTAGTCGTGTACGGCAACGTCGTGGAGCCCGCGGTGAACCTCGCCTTCGTGCAGCACGTGCTGTCGATGGATACGATCCTGCCGGATTCGGGGATCGCCGACCGCTCCATCACGGATCCCGTTCTGCAGCGCGGCGCCTTCACGCTGATCGTCGTCGCGGAGGCGCTGACGGCGCTCCTGCTCTGGATCGGCGTGGCGCTGATGCTCGCGCGGCTGCAGGCCCCGCGCGGCGCGTTCGCCCGGGCCAAGACCTGGGCGATCGCGGGCCTCAGCCTCGGCTTCCTGGTCTGGCAGGGCGGATTCCTGGGCATCGGCGGCGAGTGGTTCGGCATGTGGATGTCGAAGGTCTGGAACGGCCAGGAATCCGCCTTCCGCTTCGCCATGACGGTGCTCGGCGTGCTGATCTACGTCGCCCTGCCCGAGGCCGGGGATCCGGACGGAATCCGCGGGGGCTGAGACCGCGCGACCGACTCCGCGACCGACTCCGCGACCGTCGGGGCACGCGTCCGCGGGGTCCGTTCGGGGCCCGGCCGCCGCGCCGCGCTCATGCTCCGCCGGGCCGCGGCGCGCCGCGGCCCATCGTGCGTGCGAGCGCCGTCGCGGCCAGCGCCAGGGGCGCGAACGAGACCCAGAGAACCGTGTCCCAGCCGTAGCTCGTCAGAAGGCCGCCGGACGAGAATGAGCCCAGGGCCACCATCCCGAACACGATGAAGTCGTTGATCGACTGCACCCGCGTCCGCTCCTCCGGGCGATGGCAGTCCAGCACCATCGCGGAGGCGCCGACGAAGCCGAAGTTCCAGCCGACGCCGAGGAGGACGAGGGACAGCCAGAAATGGCCGACATCCGCGCCGGCGAGCCCGACGAGCGCGGCCGCGCCCGTCAAGGCGAGGCCGGTCGCCACCACGCGGGACGCGCCGAAGCGCGTGATCAGCCGCCCGGTGAAGAAGCTCGGACCGTACATGGCGATAACGTGCCATTGCAGGCCGAGATTGGCATCCTCCTGCGTGTGACCGCACAGGCGCATGGCCAGCGGGGCGGCCGTCATCACGAAATTCATCAGCAGGTAGGACACGGCCCCGCAGATCACCGCGATCACGAAGCGCGGCTGCGCCAGGATGACGGCCAGCGGTCGCCCGCCTGAGACGGTCTCTGCGGCCGGTCGCGGCAGGCGAACGCCCGCCAGGACGAGGGCGGCCGCACCGGCGACGGCCGCCTGGGCCAGGAAGGTGGCCGCGAACAGGTGGGGGGGCGACAGGTTCATGGTGTGGGTGACGAGCTGCGGCCCGATCACGCCGCCGAAGACGCCGCCCGCCATGACCGCCGACAGCGCCCGCGGCCGCCGTTCGGCCGGAACGCAGTCCGCCGCGGCGAAGCGGAACGAGAAGACCACGGCGGCGTAGGCGCCGCCGAGGAACATCGCCGCGCAGAACAGCCAGAAGTCGGCCGCGACGATCGCCCAGGCCGAGAGCAGGCCGACGAGCACACCGCAGCCGGTGCCGACCATGAAGACGGTGCGGCGCCCGTAGCGCCTGGCGATGCTGCCGGTCGGCAGGGCGCAGGCGGCCATCCCGACGACGAAGATCGAGATCGGCAGCGTGGCGAGGACCTTGCTGGGCGCGAGCATGTTGCCGACGACCGCGCCCGTCGCGAACACGACCGTCGAGTTCGCCCCGGCGAGGGCCTGCGCGACGGCCAGTCGGACCACGTTGCCGGTCCCCGACCGTTCGGCGGCGACGGGTTCGAGGGCGATGGCCGTAGGGGACGTGCGGGACATCGGGAGGCTCGGGTCTCGGTGGGTCGCCACGGTCGGGCGGGGCGGCGACCCGCGATGCCCGGGGTGGCCCGCGGACGGATCGGGTCCGACGGGCGCATCGGTATAGCGGTCGTCCGCCCGTGCGTAGCTCGACGCGGTGACAAACCGTGTCTCTCGGTCGTCGGCTTCGGCTCGAGCGTTCGGGCCGATCGGCCCGGCGGCGCTCGTTCGCCGCCGGTTGGCGGGATGAAGGACCGCGATGCCGAGCGGTCGCCCCTACCGAGTCGCCTCCGCCATGTACGATCTCGCCTCGCTTCCCGACATCGCCTCCGCCGCGTAGGTGAAGGTGCCCCGGTCCAGCACCTCCCGCGCCGCGCGCGCGAGACCGCCGAGGGCCGCCCGCGCGAAAGACCCGCCGACGCTGATCCGCTTGACGCCCGCCGCCTCCAGCTCGGCCACCGTGTACTGCCGGGGCGACAGCCCGGCGACGACGTTCACCGGGCGGCTGACCGCGGCACAGACCGCCCGAATGGCCTTGAGGTCCGGCAGGTTCGGCGCGTAGAGGACGTGCGCTCCCGCCTCCTCGAAGGCCTGGAGGCGGCGGATCGTGTCGTCGAGGTCGGGCCGCCCGCACAGGTGGTTCTCGGCGCGCGCGGTCAGCACGAACGGGAGCCGGCGCGCGGCCTCGGCCGCGGCGGCGACTCGCTCGACGGCGTGACCGAAATCGAAGATCGGACTGGCGGCGTCGCCCGTGGCGTCCTCGATCGAGCCGCCGACCAGCCCGATCTCTGAGGCCCGGGCGATCGTCAGCGCGCACGCCTCCGGGTCCGTCCCGAACCCGTCCTCCAGATCGGCCGTCACGGGCAGGTGGGTCGCGTCCACGATGGCGCGGGCGTTCTCCAGGATCGCGTCCCGCGACAGCGAGGCGGTGGAGTCCCGCCGTCCGACGGCGAACGCGAACCCGGCGCTCGTCGTCGCCAGCGCCTCGTAACCGAGGGCGGTCAGGATCCGCGACGAACCCGCGTCCCATGGGTTGGCCACGACGAACGCGCCCGGCCGCTCGTGCAGCGCCACGAAGACCCGATGTTTCGCCTCTAGGTCGGCCATGCGCACCCCCGTGGATCGATCCTACGCTGCTCGGGCGGCCCGGGGAAACGGCGGGTGTGGCACCGGATCGACCGACGTCGGGGCCGAAGTCGGATGGTCCTTCGGTTCCGGTGGCGCCCGGACCTCAGCGCGCGATCCGGACGCGCGGGTTCGTCCGAACGACCGGCGCAGCCCGCGTCACTGCGCGATGATCTCGGGATGCCGCGCGGCGAGGTTCGCCCGCGTCGTCTCGGCCCAGGTACGGTCGCGGTCGCGGCGCGGCCGGTCGAGGCGCACGTCGGCGATGAGGCTCGCCGGGCGCCGCGAGACCAGCAGCAGGCGGTCGGCGATCCCGATCGCCTCGGCGACGTTGTGCGTGACCATCAGGACGCTCATGCCGGCCCGGTCCACCGTGTCCACCACGAGACCGCGCAGCTCGGCGGCGGCGGCGTCGTCGAGGGACACGAACGGCTCGTCGAGCACGAGGACCCGCGGCCCGTCGGCCAGCGCGCGCGCCAGAGCCACGCGCCGCTGCATCCCCAGCGACAGGGCCTTCGGGTAGCGCGTCCGCCACGCCGTCAGGCCGAGCCGCGCGAACAGGTCGTCGAGATCGCGGTTCCGCCGCGCCCGGGGCAGGCCGAGGCGGACATTGTGCTCGACGCTGCGCCAGGGCAGCAGCCGCGGCTCCTGGAACACGATGCCCGCCCGGTCCGCGCCGGAGACGCGGCCCTCGAACGCGGTGTCGAGCCCGAGCAGGATCCGCAGGGTGGTGGTCTTCCCGGCGCCCGACGGCCCGATCAGGCAGACGATCTCCCCGGCGGCGACGCCGAAGGTGAGGTTCCGAACGGCCTCGACCGGCTCGGCCCGGGCGGGCCGGTACCATTTCGACGCGATCGCGACCTGGAGGACGGGCTCAGCGCCAGCGACGGACATAGGCTTCGAGCCGCTGCAGCAGGAGGACGTCGATGCCGATCATCACGGCCATGAAGACGAGGCTGTAGCCGATGATCGCCGCCACGTCGGTGCTCTGGACGAAGTAGTAGTTGATCGCGAAGCCGACCCCGTCCGGGCGCCCGAGCAGCTCCACCACCAGCACGATCTTCCAGGCGAGCGACAGGCCCGACCGCGCCGCCGTCACCATGTAGGGCTGGAGCTGCGGGATCAGGATGTCGAGGGCCCAGCTGCGCCGGTCGAGCCGGTAGGCGCGGGCCATCTCGTCGAGCCCGGGATCGAGGTTCCGCGCCCCCTCGCGCACGATCACCGCGACGTTCGGGAGCTTGTTGAGCACCACCGCCAGGATCGCGGCGGTCTCGGTGAGCCCCACCCAGACGTAGGCCAGGACCGTGATCACCAGGGCCGGCGTGTTGAGGAGGACGAGCAGCGGCGTGTCGAGGATGAGGTCGGCGGCCTTGGACCGTCCGAGCGCCACGCCGAGGACGACGCCGAGGATCATCGCCACGGTGAAGGAGATCGCCACGCGGAGCAGCGTCATGCCCACGTTGTGGGCGAGATCGCCGCGCTCCGCCTCCTGAACGATGAAGCGCAGCACCGCCAGGGGCGCCGGCAGCAGGCGCGAGCCCGCCTCGAGCGCGGCGATCTGCCAGGCGGCGAGGAGCACGGCCAGGGACGCGATGCGGGTCAGCGCGCCCATGCGGTCCCGGTGCTCGGGACGGCCGCCGCGCGCGCCCGCCGGACGGGAGCCTCAACCATTGCGGCCGGTGTAGTAGAGGTCCGGCGGGAGCGCGTCGCCCTTGCCGACGAGGCGGGCGCCGCCGAGCCGCGCCATCACCGCGTAGAGCTTCTCGGCGTCGGCGCGCTCCTCCGCGGTGGAGCGGCGCGGGATGCCGGCCAGGAAATCGTGCTTCAGGGCCTCGAAGGTTGCCTCGTCCTCCGCCGCCATCAGCGGGCGCACGATCTGCCACGTGCTCGGATCGGACGCGAGCATGTCCTTGGCGGCGCGCGAGGCCCGGGCGAAGGCCGCCACGGCCGCGGGCTTCTCCTTCACGGTGGCGTCCTGGAACAGGTAGCCGATCAGCGCCACGTCTCCGGGGACCCCGAGGGCGTGCATGATGTCTTCCGCGCCGACGAGCTGCCGGTACCCCTTGGCCTTCAGCCGGGCGCAGTAGGTCCAGTAAGTCAGCGCCGCGTCGAGGGCGCCCTGCTCCAGCTTCAGCGTGATCAGCGGCGGCGCGCCGTAGGCGATCTCGGCGGCCTGCTCGAGGTCGATGCCGGCCGCGTCCTTGGCCTGTGCCCGGAGGAGCAGCCAGTTCTTGTCCAGGGGGCCGCCGGCCACCCCGAGGCGCTTGCCCGCGAGATCCTTGAGGCTCTTCACCGGGCTGTCGCCCGGAACCATGACGCCGCCCTCGGAGGTCGAGTACGGGATGAAGCGCACCGCTTGGCCGTCGTTGCCGAGGCGCGCGGCCCAGAGCAGGTCGCCGATGATCGTGTCGACCTGCCCGCCGATGAAGCTGATCCGGGCCGCGTCGTTGCCCGCGAGCTTGACCGCGTCGAGCGCGAAGCCGTTGGCCGTGTCGAGGCCGCGGGCCTTGATCACCGCCGCCTCCCAGGTGGACGTGCCGAAGGGCAGGCTCCCGAGTCGGATCGTGGGCACGTCGGCGCGCGCCGCCCGCAGGCCGAGGCCGCCGAGCAGGCCCCCGGCGAGCATCGCGCGCCGTGACAGCATCACGCCTTCTCCCATCGTATTGCGCAGTCTTCAGCGGCGGCAGACTGGAGTGCCGACCGAGCCGGACGCCATTGGCAAAAGGTCATAGGGCTCACACCGGTTTCCGTCCACCGTGGCAAACACGCTTGCGCGCAACTGGCCGCGGCGGCACCCTCGGCCGCGACGGCTTCATCGGAGACGGGATCATGAGCGAGCGACGCGAAGGCGCACTGGACCAAGCGACCGTGGAGGCGCGGCTGAAGGCCGAGCTGCCCGCGTGGCGCCTGGAGGACGGGTGGATCCGGCGCACCTACAAGACGTCCGGCTGGAAGAGCACCCTGATGGTGATCAACACGGTCGGGCACCTCGCCGAGGCGGCGTGGCACCATCCCGACATCACGGCATCGTACGCCTGGGTCGAGGTCCGGCTGATGAACCACGCGGCCAAGGGCATCACCGACAAGGACTTCGCCCTCGCCCGGAAGATCGAGGAGGTCGTGTCCTGGCAGCCGGGCCTGGAGGGACAGGGGCTCGAGGGCACCCCGACGGATCCGCGCTTCGCCTACATCAAGTACGAGAAGTAGCGGCCCGCCGGCGTCACCGGGGCTCCTTCACCCGGCGGCACTCCGTCTTCAGGTAGGCGGTCTTGCCGATCTCCTCGCGCAGCTCGGTGCGGGCGATGATCTCCTGCCAGCCGGTGGCGCAGCCGAGCTCGTTGGCGACCCGGACCTTGCGCACTTCGAGCGCCTGGGCGTCCGTGCAGGAATCCTGGGCGATCCCGTTGGCGCAGACCAGGACGACGGCGATGAAGGCGTTCATGGGCGGGACGGTCCTCGTTTCCGTCGCACCCTACGCGCCGGAGCACCGTCGGGTTTCCGGCGACGCGGCCCCGCCCGCGCGAAAGATCGTCACGGTCGGCCCGCCCTGAGGGGGCGGAGGGGCGGGCCGACCGTTTCTCGCAGCGCCCGCAGGCGCTGCGATCGAGTGAACCGGCGGATCAGCCGGCGTGAGCCGTGGGCGTGCCGCTCGCCTCCGGGCGGATGCGGTAGCAGCCGATGTAGAGGGCCGGCAGGAACAGCAGCGTCAGGAAGGTCGCCGCCAGGATCCCGCCGATCATCGCGAAGGCCATCGGCCCCCAGAACACCTCGCGGGCGATCGGGATCAGGCCCAGGCTCGCCGCCGCGGCGGTCAGGAGGATCGGCCGCATGCGGTGGTGCGTCGCCTCGAACACCGCCTCCCAGGGCGCCATCCCCTCGTCCCGGAACTCCTCGATCTGGCTCACCAGGATCACCGCGTTGCGGATGATGATCCCGATGAGCGCCAGGATGCCCAGGATGGCGACGAAGCCCATCGGCTTGTCGAACAGGAGCAGCGCCGGCACGACGCCGATCAGGCCGAGCGGCGCGACCGTGAAGACGAGGAGCATCCTTCCGAAGCTCTGGAGCTGCATCATCAGCAGGAACGCCATGGCGAGCAGCATGACCGGGACTACGGCGGCGATCGGCCCCTGGCCCTTGGCGGATTCCTCGACGGCGCCGCCGGTCTGGACCGTGTATCCCTCCGGGAGCGCCTTGATGAAGGCGTCGATGCCGGGCTGCAGGGCGGCCACGATGGTGGCCGGCTGGGTCGCGTCGTGGATCGTGGCGCGCACCGTCACGGTCGGCAGGCGGTCGCGGCGCCAGACGATCGGCTGCTCGAGATCGTAGCCGATCCGCGCGAAGGCGAGCACGGGCACCACCGTGCCGTTCGCGAGACCGACCTGCAGCGATTGCAGCGTGTCCAGGGAGGACCGCTCGGCCGCGCGGGCGCGGCCGACGACGTTGACCAGGTAGATCGAGTCGCGGACCTGCGTGATCGCCTGCCCGCCCTCGATCCCGTTCAGGATGCCGGCGACGTCCTGGCTGGTGACGCCGAGCTGGCGCGCCTTGTCCTGGAGGATCTCGACCCGCAAGACCTTGCCGGGCTCGTTCCAGTCGAAGGTCGGCACGTCGAGGCGCTTGTCGGCCGCGACCACGTTGGCGAGGTCGAGCGAGAGGCGACGCACCGTCTCCATGTTCGGGCCGCTGAGACGGTACTGCACCGGCCGGCCGACGGGCGGTCCGAGGCTGAGGGGCTGCACCAGCACGTCGGTGCCGACGAAGTCGCGCAGGCCGATGGTCTGGAGGCGCGCCATCACGCGGTCCCGCACCTCCAGCGACTTCGTGACGATGACGATCTGCCCGAAGAACGCGTTGGCGAGCTGCTGGTCGAGGGGAAGGTAGAAGCGCACCGCGCCCTCACCGACGTAGGACGACCAGCTCGTCACGTCCGGGTCGCCCTTCAGGTTCGCCTCGAACCGGTCCATCTGCGCCCGGGTCTCGGCGATGGTGGCGTTCTGCGGCAGGGTCAGGTCGACCAGCACCTCGGACCGGTCCGAGGACGGGAAGAACTGCTGCTGCACGTGGCCCATCCCGACGATGGCCGCCGCCATCAGCCCGAGGCAGACCACCACCGTCGTCCAGTGCCAGCGCATGGCGATCCGGAGCGCCCGGACGAACAGGCGGGTGAAGATGCCCTGCTTCTCGGTGTGGTGCTTCATGGTCTTCGGCAGGAGCGTCACGCCGACGAGCGGCGCGAACAGGACCGCCACAACCCAGGAGACGAGCAGCGCGGCCGCGATCACCACGAACAGCGAGTAGGTGTACTCGCCGGCGCCGGAGCCGTTGAAGCCGATCGGCAGGAAGCCCGCCACGGTGACGAGGGTCCCGGTGAGCATGGGGAATGCCGTCGACGTGTAGGCGAAGGTGGCGGCCTTCCGGAGCGTGTCGCCGCGCTCCAGGCGGGCCACCATCATCTCGACGGTGATCATGGCGTCGTCGACCAGGAGGCCCAGCGCGATGATCAGCGCGCCGAGGGAGATGCGCTGCAGGGTGACGTCCATGATCTGCATGACCACGAACACGATGGCGAGCACGAGCGGGATCGACACCGAGACGACGAGGCCGGCGCGGACGCCGAGGCTCACGAAGCTCACCGCCAGCACGATGATCACGGCCTCGACCAGGGCCTCAGTGAAGCCGCCGACCGCGTGCTCGACCTGCTTGGGCTGGTCCGACACGAGGTGGACGCCGACGCCCACCGGCAGCGTCGACTCGATCCGCCGCATGCGCTCCTTCAGCGCCTCGCCGAAATGCAGCAGGTTGGCGCCCGGACGCATCGCGATGGCGAGGCCGATCGCGGGCTTGCCGTCCACCCGGAACAGCGGTGCGGGCGGGTCCTCGTAGCCGCGGCTGATCTCGGCGATGTCGGCGAGGCGGAAGAAGCGGTCATTGACCCGCAGGTTGAAATCCTGGAGCGAGGCCTCGGAGGCGAAGGAACCGCTGACCCGCAGCGAGATGCGCTCCGGCCCGGCCTGGACGACGCCCGAGGCCGAAACCGCGTTCTGCGCCTGCAGGGCCTTGATCAGGGCCTGGAAATCGATGCCGTAGCCGGCCAGTTTCCGGGTGGAGAAGTCGAGGTAGATCGTCTCGTCCTGCGTGCCGATCAGCTGGGTCTTGCCGATGTTGGGTACCCGCAGGACCTCGGTGCGGATGCCCTCGACGTAGTCGCGCAACTGCCGGTGCGTCAGGCCGTCGGCCGTGAAGGCGTAGATGTTGCCGTAGACGTCGCCGAACTCGTCGTTGAAGAACGGGCCCTGGACGCCCTCCGGGAACTGGCCCTTGATGTCGCCCAGCCGCTTGCGCACTTGGTAGAAGGCCGGCTGGATCTCGTTCTTCTTGAGGGTGTCGCGGAACTGGACGAACACCGTCGACGATCCGGGGGTCGTGTAGCTGCGGACGTAGTCGAGACCGTTGAGCTGCTGGAGCTCCTTCTCGACCCGGTCGGTGACCTGATCGAGGGTGTCCTTGATGGTCGCGCCCGGCCACGTGGTCTGCACCACCATGGTCTTGATGGTGAAGGGCGGATCCTCCTCGCGGCCGAGGCGGGTATAGGCCATCAGGCCCGCGACCAGCGAGACCAGCATCAGGAACCAGACGAACGAGCGGTGCTCGAGCGCCCAGTCGGAAAGGTTGAAGTCCTTCACGCGAAAACCCCGTGCGGCCGGATCAGACGGCGCCGTCGGTCAGGCGCACGGCCTGGCCTTCCTTGAGGACGTGGACGCCGGCCACGACGACGCGCTCGCCGGCCTTCAGACCGTCGACGACCGCGACGCGGCCGTCGTCCGCGTTGTCCCGCGCCGCGGCCACGGTGACGTCGCGGCGCGACACCGACTTCCCGTCGGGCGACACGACCCAGACCGAGCGGCGGGCGCCGTCCTCGAGCAGCGCCGAGGCGGGCAGCCGTACGGTGGGCGGGACCTTGCGCATGAGCGACACGTTGATGGTCGCGCCGAGCCGGAAGGCCGGGCCGGGATCGTCCAGGGTGATCCGGATGCGCTTGGACCGCGTCCCCGACTCGGCGAGCGGCGCGATCTCGCGGACGCGCCCGCGCGCCGTCAGCTCCGGCGCGCTCTGGAGCGCGACGGTGAAGACGCCGTCCGCCGGCAGGGCCCCGGCATGGGCTTCGGGAATGTCGACCACGGCCTCGCGGACGTCCGGCCGCGCCACGGTCACGACACCCTGGCCGGCGCTGAGCACCTGGCCGACCTCGGCGAGGCGCTGGGTCACGACGCCGTCGAACTCGGCCTTCAGCTCGGTGTAGCCCATCTGGTCGCGGGCCTTCTGGAGGCTCGCCATCGCCTGATCCACCCGGGCCCGGGCGGTCTCGCGCTTGGCGACCGCCTGATCGAGGGTCGCCTGGGAAACGGCGTTGCCGGACATCAGGCGCCGGGTCCGCGCCTCCGCGGCCTCGGCGTTCTCGGCCTGCGCCTTCGCGTCGGCGAGGTCGGCCTCGGCGCGGGTCAGGTCGAAGCGGGTCACGATGGTGTCGAGGGCGGCGAGGCGCTGGCCCCGGGTGACGAGGTCGCCGACCGTGACGTCCCGAGCGACCATGCGGCCGGGAATCTGGAAGCCGAGCTGCGCCTGGTAGCGCGGCTCGATCGTGCCGGCGAACGGCCCGAACGTGATGCTGTCCTTCGGCGCGACCACCTGCGTCAGCACCGGACGGACGGCAGCGGCCTCGCCGCCCTCCTCGCCGTGACCGTTGCAGCCGGCAAGCGCCGCCGTGACGAGTCCGAGCGCGAGATACGCGCGCGTCTTCATGGGCGGTCTCCGATCTCGGCGGCCGCGACGGTCTGGCCGGGGCGCAGGAACTGGATGCCGGCGACGACCACGCGCTCGCCCGGCTCGACGCCGCGCTTCAGCGCGATGATGTCGGGCCCGAAGCGGTCGATCTCCACCGCGCGCACCGAGACGGTCCTGCGGTCCGGATCGTAGATCCACACCGAGGGCCGCCCGTCGTAGCGGTACAGTGCCGACCAGGGCAGGACGACCGCTTCGTGCGGCGCGAAGCGGCCGCGGCCGACGACGACGGCGCCGAGCCCCATGGCGGCGGGCGTCGCCTTCAGACCGATCTTGACCCGCACCGTGCCGCTCGCGGCGTCCACCGTGGGCGAGATCTCCCGCACGGTCCCGACCGCGGTGACGGACGGGTCCGACTGGAGGGCCACCGCGATGGTGTCGCCGGCCGGCGGCTGGGCCAGCAGCGATTCGTAGACGTTGAAGACCGCGTCGCGGGGCCCGTCCTGCGCCACGACCAGCACGGTCTGGCCCGCCTGGACGACTTGGCCGACCTCGAAGCTGCGGCTCGTCACCACGCCGGACACCCCCGCGCGCAGCTCCGTGTACGAGAACTGCTCCTGCGCGGTCCCCAGCGCCGCCTTGGCCGAGTCGACCGCCGCCTGGGTCGTGCGCAGCTCCTGCTCGGCGTTGTCGTAGGTCGAGCGGGTGGTGAAGCCGCCGGCGAGGAGCTGCTTCTGACGCTCGTAGGACATCTTGGCCTGTGTCAGCAGCGCCTCGGCCGAAGCGAGGGCGGCCTTGGCGTTGTCGAGATTGGCCTGCTGCGTCAGGGGTTCGAGGACGGCGAGGACCTGATTGGCGGCGACGTGGTCGCCGACCTCGACGCGCCGCTCGGCGACCTTTCCGTTCGTCCGGAACGACACGTTCACCTGCGCCTGGGCCTGGATGTCGCCGGTCACCACGACGTCGAGCGCCAGCGGCGTCCGGTGCGCCTGCACCACCCGCACCCGGGCCAGAGCCGGATCGAAGGCCGTTTCCGGCTCGGCTCGGGCGCACCCGATCGAAGCGAGCGCGGTTAACACCAGCAGAACGGATGTCGATGGAAGGAAGGCGATGCGGTTCATGCGATCGACTGCGTCGGCGCGATTCGTGCGAATTGCGTGGCGCGTTCCTACGCCATCCATTACATACCGTCCAGACGGTCTTTAGTGCAGGCTTGTGATGCAGGTGAAGCGACAGCGACTGGCGGCGCGGCCCGAGATCATTCTGGAGGCGGCCGCGGCCGTTCTCCTGAAGGGAGGCGTGCGCGGGCTGACGATCGACGCGGTCGCGGTCGAGGCCGGGCTGAGCAAAGGCGGGGTTCTGCACCATTACGCGTCCAAGGACGCGCTGGTGGCGGCGCTGGTCGCCCGCAAGCTCGCGGACGTGCGCGCGGAGATCGATGCCTGCGCGCGGGAGATCCCGGCCGGCCCGTCGCAACTGCCCAGAGCGATGGTGGCCCATATCCGCGGGCACTATTGCGAGGATAACGAAGCCGCGCGCGCGCTCCTCCTGGCATCGATGGAATCGCCGGAAGCGCAGAAGGACTTTCAGGCTTTCGTCGCGGATCAGCTGGACCAGCTCGGACGGATCGAGGGCGCGCCCCCGGGCGAGGGCTCGGTCCTGTACTTCGCCATCTTGGGCCTGTTCATGAGCCGGGCGCTGGGCTTCCAGCAACTCGACGAGGACACCCTGGCGCCGATGCTCGACGCGCTCGACCGCATCGCCGGGCGAGCGGGCGGCTAGAGCCCGACGCTCAGCCTCGGGCTCAGGCTTGGAACGCCAGGATCGCCCGGGTGCCGGGACGGCCGGGGGCGTACGACAGGGCCGAGCGCAGGTTCGACGCCATGGCGCGCACGATGCGCGACCCGAGCCCGGTGCCGCGGATCTCGCCCTCCCCGGTCCAGCCGATGCCGTCGTCCTCGACGGCGAGCAGCACGGTGTCGGCGGCGTCCCGCTCGACCGCCACGCGGATCTCGCCCGAGGTGCCGACCGGGTAGGCGTACTTGTAAGCGTTGGTGACGAGCTCGGTCACGACCACGCCGACCGAGACAGCCTTGTCGGTCGAGAGCCGCACCGGCTCGGCCCGGAGGCGGATCGCGTGGTCCCGCCCGCTCGCCCGCATGGCGGCCTGCAATTCCTCGACGAGGCTCTGCAGGTAGGCGTCGAGCTCGACGGACTCGACGTCGTCCGAGGTGTAGAGGCGCCGGTGGATGCCGGCGATCGCCGAGATCCGGGCCTGCATCTCGTCGAGCGCCGCCTTGGCGGCCGGATCCGTGACGGCGTTGCGCTGCATGTGCGCCAGGGCGGCGACGAGGGCCAGGGAGTTGGCCACGCGGTGATTGACCTCGCGCAGCAGCAGCTCGGCGCGGTCGCGCGCCTCGCGCATCTCGGCCTCGGCCCGCTCCTTGTCGCGCCGCAGGCTCTCCTGCCGGAGGGCGGTGGCGACGGCCTCGCCGAGCAGCTCCCGGAACTGCCCCTGGACGTCCTTCCAGACGTAGTCCACCGCCCCCGCCTTCAGGGCTGCCACGGCGACGCGGCTGTCCTCGGAACCGGTCACGTAGATGACCGGCGGCGCCTCGGGCAGCGCGCGGATCTCCGGCAGCAGGTCGAGGCCCGTCTGCCCGGGCATGTGGTGGTCGAGGGCGACGGCGTCGATCCCGCCCTGCGCCAGTCGCGCCAGCCCCGCGGCACCGTCGGGACAGAGCTCGACGGCGTAGCCGCGCGCCTCCAGGGCGCGCCGGACCAGGCGGCCGAGGCCGGGATCGTCGTCGATGTAGAGGATGCGTGCCGCCGCAGCGGTGCCGCCCACGCTGGCACGCCCGGCACTCATGGGTTCTGCGGAACCTGCATGACCGAGAAGAACAGCCCGAGCTGGCGGATCGCGTTCGCGAAGCCGTCGTAGCTCACCGGCTTGGTGATGTAGACGTTGGCCCCGAGATCGTAGCAGCGCTGGATCTCGCGGCTGTCGTCCGTCGTGGTCAGCACCACCACCGGTGACCGCCGCGTGTGCGGGTTCGCCTTGACCTTCTCGAGGATGTCGAGGCCGGTCATGTCCGGCAGGTTGAGATCGAGCAGGATCAGCAGGTGACGTCGGGCGCTCGCCTCGCCGGAGCCGTCCGCGCCGAGCAGATAGTCCAGCGCCGACGTGCCGTTCCGGAACTGCACGATGTCGTTGTTGACGCCGGCGCGGCGAATGTTCCGCTCGATCAGGCGCGCATGTCCCTCGTCATCCTCGATCATCACGATGCTGACGGGGTGCACGGGCGGCTCCACGCTCATTCGGCGGCGATGGGCGCCGGTTCAGGGTCTAACCGGACCGCTGTAGCTGTCCCGCGCGGCAAGGTCACGTCGAACGTCGTGCCGACGCCGAGTTCTGAACGGATCTCGATCCGGCCGCCGAACGAGCGCACCAGCGCCTTCACGTGGGCCAGGCCGATCCCCTCGCCCGGGCGGTCCTGTGTGCCCGATCGGCGGAAAAGCTCGAAGACGCGGGCGTGGTCCCGGGCGGCGATGCCCCGACCGTTGTCGGCGACGGAGAAGCAGACGCCGCGCTCGCCCACGGCCTTGGCCGTCACGGTGATGCGTCCGGGCCGACTCGGGTCGAGGTATTTCACGGCGTTGTCCAGCAGGTTGCCGAAGACCTGCTCGATCGCGAGCCGGTCGGCGACGATCTCGGGCAGGTCGCGGGCGATCGTCACCGTGGCGCCGACCGCCTCCGCCTGATGCCGCTGGGCATCGGCCACGCCGCGGAGCAGGCCGGACATGTCGAGGGGCTCGGGCGAGAACTGTCGCCGCCCCTCCCGCGAGAGCTTCAGGATGGCGGCGATCAGCCCTTCCATCCGGTTCACCGCCGCCTTGATGAAGCCGAGCGCCTCGCCGAGATCGGCGTCGAGCCGATCCGCCTCCGGATGTCCCCGGAGGGCCGCGGCGATCTCGGTCCGGGTCGCCTCCAGTTCGCTCGTGAATCCCATCACGTTGACCAGCGGCGCGCGGAGGTCGTGGCTGACGATGTAGGCGTAGCGCTGGATCTCCTCGTTGGACTCGCGCAGATCGGATTCGGCCAGTCTCTGCTCGGTGATGTCCGTGTGGACGCCGACCCACTCGCGGATCTCGCCCCGCGCGTCGAAGACCGGGATGGCGCGGATCGCGAAATGTCGCCACGTTCCGTCGCGGGACCGGACCCGGTGCTCGTGGACGTAGGTACGCCGTGCCCGGACGGTCGCGTTCCAGGTCTCGATGGACGATTCCATGTCGTCGGGATGGACCGCGTCGGCCCAGCCGTAGCCCTGATACTGGTCCCGCGTCTGACCGGTGATCGCGCTCCAGCCCGGCTGCTCGCCGAGCATCCGGCCCTCGGCATCGTTGGTCCAGAGCACGCCGCGCACCGCCTGCACGGCGGCGCGGAACCGCGCCTCGCTCGCCTGGAGTTCGCGCTGCACGCGCTGCTGGTCCAGCGAGGAGGCGAGCATCGCGAGGAACAGGATGAGGAACGTCGCGCCGGCGACGTAGAGGGCGAGGTTCTGCTGGCCCGGAACGCCGGTGGCCACGTGGGCGGCGTGGGCGCCGGCCGCCTCGGCGGTGATCGTCGCCGCGGCCATGCCGGTGTAGTGCATCCCCGCCACCGCGAGGCCCATCACACACGCCGCGGCGAGCTTCTGCCAGACGCCGTGCTGCCGGAAGGAGAGCCACAGGGCCGCGGTCGCCGCGGTCACGGCGATCGCCACCGAGAGCGCGACCACCGCCGGGCTGTAGGCGAGGTCGCCCGGGATCCGGAGCGCCGCCATGCCGGTGTAATGCATGCCGGCGACGCCCAGACCCATCAGGGGGCCGGCCACGAGAAGTCCGCCCGGCCCCTCGCCGACGCGCGCCACCCACAGGAAGGCGGCCCCGGTCACCGCGACGGCGATCGCGAGAGACAGGAGGGTGAGGCCGATGTCGTAGGCGGCCGGCATGCCCATCTCGAAGGCCAGCATGCCGACGAAGTGCATCGACCAGATGCCGCCGCCCATGGCGAGTGCGGCACCGGCGATCCATGGCCAGCGCGGCCCCGCGACGGTCCCGCGGATCCGCGCCCCCAGGTCCAGCGCGGTGTAGGACGCGAAGACGGCGAGGCCGATCGACAGGGCGACCAGCGCCGGGTTGTAGCCAATATGGACCATCGACTGCGATCGACGCGTGAGGGGCGCTCCTCGCGATGTATCCCGGGTAGATGGCGGGCGCCATCGCGATTCGGAGCCGGCCAAGTCTCCGAGATACCGAGACTGTGCCGCGAGGCCCGAGGGCGGGGCCGGGATGGGTGCGGGTCCGCGGCCAGGGCTCTGCCTGCGGGCGCGCGACAGGTCCGGGCAAGCAGGTTCGGCCACGATCCACCTTGGACCCGCCCCGGCGTAGGCAAGCGGACGGGGTGCGCGCATGGCCGGGTCGAGGCGGAGCGGCGATTGCAGTCTGCGCGTCTCGGCGGACAGGTCACGATCGGCGCCCGACGCCGACGCGCGGCTGGGCCGCGACGAAAAATTCGCGTGCGTCACACGGCGATGGTCTCTCCCGGCGTCCGCCCGCGTTCTAGGTTCTGTCGATCGCTCAACGCGAATGCAGGTTCATGAACGGACACGCGGCGGCACGATTTCCGGACGACCTGCGCGAGGCCCTGGCGCAGGCTCTGTACGAGTCTGAGCGGACGGAGGGAGAGGATCGCGCCCTCTGGACCGACCCGGACCTGGAGGCCCGGCACCCCGGTCTCCGCGAGCGCTATCGTCGATCCGCCGACGCCCTCGCGGCCGGCCCGCTGGCGGATCTGCTGGCGGCCCGACGGGCCGACGAGGAGGAGTTGCGGGTGCTGCGCCGGCAGCGGATGTCGCCCGAGCGCGAGGGGGAACTCCTCGAGGCCAACAACCGCCTCCTCGCCCGCGCCGAAGCGGCCGAGACGGCGCGGAGTGCCGCGGAAGAGGCGCTCGTGACGCTGCGCCGCGAGCGCGACGTCGCCCGGGAGGCGGAGGCGTTCTGGCAGCAATTCGCCTTCGACGCCGACGATCTCGCGACCCGGCGCCTCATCGAGCAGACCGACGCCCGCGCCGAGGCCGAGCGGCGAGCGATCGAGGAGCGGTGCCGACGGGAGCGCGCGGAGGCGGCGCTGCGCCTCTTCGCCGATCGCGCCGACGTCATGCCCAAGGAGGGATGGGCGTCGGAACTGGCGAAGGCCAATCGCGACATCCCGCTGTGGTGGTTCCACGCGGCCCGCGTCGCCCTCGAGCCGCCGGATCTGTCCCGACCGACCGAGAGCGGCGAGGCCTGAGCACCTCAGGCGGCCGCGGGCTGCTTCGCGGGCGTGTCTCGGAACAGCGCCGTGCAGCCGGAGCCGCGATGCATGCTCAGGATCGACGCACGGTCGATCTCCGGATGGGTCTTGAGCACCTTCTGGACGCAGGCGAGCACGCGCTCGTACTGCGCGGCGTCGTAATTCGGTTCCAGCGGGCTCACGGCAATGTAAGTCTCGACCACGAGAACGCGCTCGGCGCGGTCGTGGGCGACGTCGACGGCGATCCAGGACGACTTGATCAGGCTGGTGCTGGCGAGCATGGGCGTTCCTCGTGCAGCGTTACATCGTGCCCCCTACGGCTGCGGCACGCTTTTTATCCCGCAGCCAGAGGCAATTTTGGCGAAATCATGGACCGCCTGTCCCGGAATGCCAAGGGGGCGCTGCCGGCGACGCGCGTTCGCGCTGTGCCGCGTGTTGAGCGTCGGCGCGCCCCGGCTTACGCTCCGGCATCGGCCGTCACCGGAGACGTCCACAATAGGCACTCGCGTCCGCCAGATGGCATGTGGTATACAAATTGGCGGACTCGTCACCCCGAGTCCGCGTGACGGTGTCGCGATACGACGAGACCGCGCTTCGGGAGGGAGAACAGACATGATCCGTTCGAGGATGGAAGGCCCCTGCCCCGGCGTCGCGGCACGCGCGTCACGGGCCCGTGCAGGCATCGAACCGGTATCCCGCGCGGCCTGAGCCGCCCTCCGTCATCCCCACACCGACTCCAGCTCCGAGACCGATCATGACCAAGGCCCTCGAAGGCGTCCGCATCCTGGACTTCACCCACGTTCAATCCGGTCCGACCTGTACGCAGCTCCTGGCCTGGTTCGGCGCCGACGTCATCAAGGTCGAGCGGCCGGGCGTCGGCGACGCCACGCGCCAGCAGCTTCAGGACATCCCGGACGTGGACAGCCTCTATTTCACGATGCTGAACCACAACAAGCGGTCGATCACGCTCGACTCGAAGAACCCCAAGGGCAAGGAGGTTCTCTGGCGCCTGATCAAGGAATGCGATGTCCTCGTCGAGAATTTCGCGCCCGGCGCCCTCGCCCGCATGGGCCTGACCTGGGAGAAGATCCACGAGGCCAACCCGCGGATGATCCTGGCCTCCGTGAAGGGCTTCGGTCCGGGCCGCTACGAAGATTGCAAGGTCTACGAGAACGTCGCGCAGTGCGCCGGCGGCTCCGCCTCGACGACGGGCTTCCGCGACGGCATCCCGATGGTGACGGGCGCGCAGATCGGTGATTCCGGCACGGGCCTGCACCTCGCCCTCGGCATCGTCACGGCGCTCTATCATCGGACCCAGAGCGGCCTCGGCCAGAAGGTCGACTGCGCCATGCAGGACGGCGTGCTGAACCTGTGCCGGGTGAAGCTGCGCGACCAGCAGCGGCTCGCGCACGGGCCGCTCAAGGAATACAGCCAGTTCGGCGAGGGCATCCCCTTCGGCGAGGCGACCCCGCGCGCGGGCAACGATTCGGGTGGCGGTCAGCCGGGCCGCATCCTGCGCTGCAAGGGCTGGGAGCAGGATCCGAACGCCTATATCTACGTCATCACCCAGGCCGCCGTCTGGGAGCCGATCTGCGACATCATCGGTGAGCCGGATTGGAAGACCGATCCGAACTACGCCACCCCGAAGGCCCGCCTGCCGCATCTCAACGAGATCTTCACGCGGATCGAGGCCTGGACGATGAAGGTGTCCAAGTTCGAGGTGATGGACACCCTGAACAAGTACGACATCCCCTGCGGCCCGATCCTGTCGATGAAGGAGATCGCCGAGGACGAGTCTCTGCGGAAGACCGGTACCATCGTGGAGGTCGATCACCCGACCCGCGGCAAGTACCTGACGGTCGGCAATCCCATCAAGCTGTCGGCGAGCCCGAGCGAGGTGACCCGCTCGCCGCTCCTCGGCGAGCACACCGAGGAGATCCTGCGCTCCGTGCTCGGCTACTCCGAGGCCGAGGTCGGCGAGATCTCCGAGTCCGGCGCGATCGGCGCGGTCCAGAAGATCGCGGCCGAGTGATCGGTCTCCGGCGGGCCGCGGCCGAGGCTCCGGATCGCTGAAGTTACAATCCGGGGGCGCGCGTGCCGCGCGGCCCCGGATTCCGGGTGACGCCGTTCGACGGCCAGGGCACGGTCGCGCCGCCGAGCCAGCGCTCGGTCCGTTCCATCCCGGTCCCGCGCAGGGCCCGGACGACACCCAGGAGCCTGCATGCGCATCGCCTTCATCGGTCAACAGGATTTCGGAAAAGCGGTCCTGGAGGCGTTCCTCGAGCGAGGCGATGAGGTTGCCGCGGTGTTCTGCGCGCCCGAGAAGCCCGGCGCCAAGCCGGACGTCCTGAAGACGGCGGCCGTCGAGAAGGGGCTGACGGTCTTCCAGTTTCCCAGCTTGAAGAGCCCCGAGGCCGAGGCCGCGATGCGCGGCCTGAACGCCGATATCGGCGTCATGGCCTACGTGCTCCAGTTCGCGCCGCAGAGCTTCGTCAGCATCCCGACGCACGGCACCATCCAGTATCATCCGAGCCTGCTCCCGCGTTACCGCGGCCCGTCGTCGATCAACTGGCCGATCGCCCGGGGCGAGTTGCAGACCGGCCTGACCATCTTCCGGCCTACCGACGGCCTCGACGAGGGCCCGGTGATCCTGCAGAAATCCTGCCCGATCGGCGCCGACGCGACCCTCGGCGACGTCTACTTCGACAACCTGTTCCCGATGGGCGTTGCGGCCATGCTCGAGGCAGCCGATCTCGTCGTGGCCGGCCAGCATGTCGAGATCGATCAGGACGAGGACGCAGCGAGCTACGAGGGCTGGTTCCGCGCCGCCGAGGCGGAGATCCACTGGTCCTCCCACGCCGAGCAGATCTACAACCTGATCCGCGCGGCCAACCCGGCGCCCGGCGCCTGGACCACCCACGACGGCAAGAAGCTGCAGATCTTCGACTGCAGCCTGCATCGCATCCGCAAGCTCGCCGACGTCGTCGGCAAGCCCGGCGAGGTGATCGCCGTCGACGATCAGGGATTCAGCGTCTGCGCCCAGGGCGGCCAGATCGAAGTCCGCAAGGTCAAGGCGGAGGGCGGCAAGAAGGTCGCGGCGGCCGAGTTCGCCCGGGAAGCCGGACTGGCGGTCGGACAGATCCTGGGGCGCTAGGCCAACCTCGCGTCAGGTCGTCTCCGGCGCGGTCGGCCGCGCCGCGTTCAGACCGTAGCCGCGGAAGCGCTCGACCGTGGCGCCGATCTCGTCGTCGGACAGGATGATCGGCGTCCCGATCTGCCGCGCGACGGCGTATTGCTGGCAGAGCGTTTCCAGCTCGACGGCGAGCCACAGCGCCTTCTCCAGGCTCGCGCCGGCCGCGATCATGCCGTGGTTGGCGAGGAGGCAGACGTTGCGGTCGACGAGCGCCGCGAGGGCGAGGTCCGAGAGCTCCGCCGTGCCGTACGGCGCGTAGGGCGCGCAGCGCACTGTCGGGCCGCCGAAGGCCGCGATCATGTAGTGGACCGCCGGGATGGCCTCCCCGCACATCGCGAAGGCGGTGCAGTAGACCGGATGCGCGTGGACCACCGCGTGGAATTCCGGACGGGACGCCAGGATGTCCCGGTGGAAGCGCCATTCCGACGAGGGCTTCTGGTCCGGCGGGTGCGCGCCGTCGAGGTCCAACCGGACCACGTCGTCCGGTCCGGTCCGGTCAGTGGGCATGCCGGACGGGGTGATCAGGAGCCCGTCGCGGAAGCGCACCGAGACATTGCCCGAGGTGCCGCGGTTCAGCCCCTGGGCGTCGAGCGCCCGCGCCGCCGCCACGACGCTCTCCCGCGCGATCCGCTCGTCTCTGTCCATGATACCCGGTCTCCGGAAGGCCCGGTTCCCGGTATGCAGGAAGCCCGGCGCCGTAAAGACGGCGCCGGGCTCATCACGTCGGTTCGGCGTCGCGGCGCCGGACGACCGGGGCCTGCTACTGCGCCAGCACCGGCGCGAGGCCCGCCTCGGGCTTCTTGGTGTAGGCGGCGCGCATCGGCTTGAGGACGAACAGCGCCAGCAGGGCCGCCAGGATGTTGAGGGCCGCGGCCGCCAGGAACACCGTGTGCCAGCTCCCGGTCATGGTCGTGAGCACGCTGGTGTAGGGGACGATCAGCGCCGCGGTGCCCTTGGCCGTGTAGAGCAGGCCGGCATTCGTCGCCGCGTATTTCGACCCGAACGTGTCGCCGCAGGTCGCCGGGAACAGCGAGTAGATCTCGCCCCAGGCGAAGAAGACGAGACCCGTCAGCAGCACGAAGGCGATCGGGTTCTGGCCGAACTGGCTCAGCGCGTAGATGCCCAGGCCCTCGATCGCGAAGGACAGGAACATCGTGTTCTCGCGGCCGATATGGTCGGAGACCCAGCCGAAGAACGGACGCGTCACGCCGTTGAGCACCCGGTCGAGCGTGGCCGCGAAGGTCAGCGCCGGCAGCGTGATCCCGAGGAGCGAGACCGGGACGTCGGCGATCTTGAAGTCCTTGGCGATCGGGCCGAGCTGCGCGGTGGCCATCAGACCGCCGGCGGCCATCATGACGAACATCGCGTACATGACCCAGAAGATCGGCGTGCGGACCATCTCGGACGGCTTGTAGTCCCGCTTCGACTGGCTGACCCGGGCGACCTCCGGAACCTGACCCTTGGCCGGCGCGCGCAGGAACAGCGCGATCAGCATGACGATCACGCCCTGCCCGATGCCGAAGTAGAAGAAGGCCGCCTCGTAGCCCTGGGACTTGATCATCGCCTGGATCGGCACGACCGTCAGGGCCGAACCCGCGCCGAAACCCATGGCGGTGATGCCGGCGGCCAGGCCGCGGCGATCGGGGAACCACTTCAGCGAGTTGCCGACGCAGGTTCCGTAGACCGCGCCCGCACCGGTGCCGCCGATCGCGGCCGCGATGTAGAGGACGGTGAGCGAATCCGCGTAGGAGTTGATCACCCACGCGATGGCGCAGAGCAGACCGCCGAACAGCGTGACGATCCGCGGGCCGTACTTATCGACGAACCAGCCCTCGATCGGGACCAGCCAGGTCTCGGTGACGACGAACAGCGTGAAGGCCACCTGGATCGCCGCGCGATCCCAGCCGTGGCGCTCCTGCATCGGGCTCACGAAGAAGGTCCAGCCGTACTGCATGTTGGCGATCATGCACATGCAGACGACGCCGAAGGCGAGTTGCAGCCAGCGGCCGCGCCCCACCGGTTTGACGATCTCGGACATACCGTTCCCTCCTGGACAGTATTATTGTTGGCGTTCGCGCTCAGGCCAGCTTTATGCCTTGCCAGAGCGCAGCTTGGCAGAACAACTTGACCGGAATTCTTCGAAAAATTCTTGGCCCGCGGGCAAATTATCTCTGTAGTACGCCGCCACCCGCCTGGCACCGGACGATGATGTCTGATGGTCGACGGTATGCCAGCAAGATGGTGCTGATTTAATCCCAGGCTGTCAATCGAACCTGCAAAAAAACACACCTCAGCCGGAATGGATTAAACACTTGGCTCGAACGTACATCGCACGTGGCTGCGAGGGCACCGGATTTCGGTTGCGTTCGCGCCACTTCTAACGTGCCGGAAGGCGGCAAAGGTCACAGGTCTGTGGGACCGCGCCGCAATCGACTAGGATCTTGCAAAGGTTTGGGTTAGGTCGTTTGAGAGCGCACGACAGAGAATGCGTGCGGGACATCATGCGTGTGAGCCGACTGGACGAGGGATGTCGAATTCCGAACCGCTGAGCGTGAAGCCCATCGTCGCCAGCTCCAGTCTCCGGACATTGGCCTACGAGGCGCTCAAAACGGCCATCACCAACATGGACATCTACGGGCGTCCGGACGAGGTGCGTCTCGACGAGCGGAAGCTGTCGCAGGATCTCGGTGTCAGCCGCACGCCGGTGCGCGAGGCTCTGACGGTTCTTGAGCAGGAGGGCTTCGTCCGCTCCGAAGCGCGGCGCGGTGTCTTCGTGATCAAGAAGAACAAGCGCGAGATCGTCAGCATGATCCACGCGTGGACGGCGCTGGAGAGCATGGCGGCCCGTCTCGCCTGCGCGCGCGCCACCGACGCGCAACTGCGCTCGTTGCGCGAATCGTTCCCTGAATTCTTCGAGGGGCAGCCGTCCGAGCACATCGACGAGTACTCCGATGCGAACATCCGCTTCCACCAGCGCATCATCGCGCTGGGTCACTGCGAGGCGATCGCCGATCTGACCAGCAATCTGCTGATGCATGTCCGCGGTATCCGCAGCACCGCGCTCCGGCAGGGCGACCGAGCGGAGCGCTCGATACGGGAGCACGTCGCCATCATCTCGGCGCTCGAAGCTCGCGATGCAGATCTGGCCGAGAGGCTCGTCCGCGAGCACGGTCTCGGTCTCGCGCAACACGTCGACACCTACGGCGACTACCTGGACTGATCGCCGCCCGAGCTCACGCCCGGCGGCGATGAGACCGGGATTGCGTCGCGGCTCATCCGTCAGCACGCCTGCGCGCACTTGCGCGGCACCATCGACGTCGCGTCTGTCGGCTCCGATGCATAGTCGAGACCCTGTCTAACGGGATCTCAAATTGAATCGTGCACGATCGTTGCGGCGTTGCAAAAAATCTGGCCGTTGAGCGATCGCACGTCGCGCGCCACCTATCCGATCGAGAGCATGGTGCGCAGGGAAAACACTCGCGAGCGGGCGTGCACGCGCTCTCCATGCATGCACGGCATGAACGGTATTCGTAATCTGGCATACCAAGTTGCGCCGCGGCATGACACGTATCGCATCGCAACATGTCCCGTTCGAAACCGCGCCGGATAGTCCGATGATCGCCAGCTTCCTCGCCATCTTTGTCGCCTTCGCCGCCTGCCAGGCGTTGCTGACCGTGAAGTTCGCGGACTTCCTCTCCGCCGCGGAGGGTGGTCACGCGACCGTCGAGCCCGCCGCCGACGTCGCGTCCGCGAAGCTCGCCTGAGGACAAGGCCGGTCCGCAGCGTCTGAGACTGCGTAGGGTTAACGCTTTCCTCAAATTTTACGCGTAGGGTGAACCGATCGTTGACCGTGCGGGCGAGGAGCTACCGCGTTGGCCCTCGGCCCCGCATCGCGTTTCTCGGACGGGCCTTTCGTCCTGATCGTCTCGGATCGTCCGTCCGAACGATCGGCCCTCGAGCGCGCGATCGCGCTGGTGATGGACTGTCGTGCGATACCGCCCGGCATCCCGCTGCCGTCAGGGCGGCCACATCTCGTCATCCTGGACCTGCCGCCGGCCCGTAGCGCCGAGCTGCAATCCACCCTCGCCCATCACGGACCGCCGGTCCCGCGCCTCGTTCTCGTGCGCGGCGAACCCCTGCCGGCCGCTCGCTACCTCCGTCAGCTGCCGGCCGCGTCGCCCCGCCAGCTCGTATTGGCGAATGTCTTCGCCATGATCGAGGAGGCGACGCGCTCCGCCGAGTTGCGGCAGCGTCGGCTCCTGGAGCGCGTCTCGGGCGCCACCGCCGTCGTCGCCGAGATCTTCGACAGCGCCGCCCTCGGCGCCCGTCTGCAGCGCGCCGACGCGGATCGCGGAACCGAGCTGGTCCTCGCGGCCGTCTCGGAGGTCGGGATCGCCGAGTGGCTCACCGCGGTGTGGCGCCACGAGATCGGCGTTTACCAGCACACCCTCGGCGTCGCCGGCCACGCCGCCACCTTCGGCTCGCAGATCGGCCTCGGTCAGACCGACCTCGCGTTGCTGGTGCGCTCGGCGCTGCTGCACGACATCGGCAAGGCGCGCATCCCCGCGGAGATCCTCAACAAGCCGGGACCGCTCAATCCCGAGGAATCGCGCCTCATGCAGCGCCATCCCGATATCGGCGCCGATCTGCTTCGCGTGCACGGCGATTTCGAGGAGGCGGTGATCGACGTGGTCCTTCACCACCACGAGCGTCTCGACGGGAAGGGCTATCCCGATCGGCTGTCCGGTGCGGCGATCTCGGACCTCGTGCGGATCGTGACGATCTGCGACGTGTTCTCCGCCCTGACCGAGCGGCGCACCTATCGGCAGCCTGCCACTCCCGCGGAGGCGCTGTCGATCATGGCCGACAACACCGGGCACCTGGATCCGGATCTCCTGCGCGCCTTCGCGCCCTCCATGCTCAAGGGCAGCGCCCTGGCGGCCTGATCCGGGCCCGGCGTGGCGCCGGCGCCACGCTGTTCGGCGGGATGGTCCGGGCGCGCCGCGCGCCGCGCTTTCGCCGCAACCGCGCCGGAGGGAGGCGATCCCGTCACACGAATTGCCGACCGGACCGTGCCCAAGCTCAGTCTCGCCCTCGCTGTCGCCCTCCCGCTGGCCCTCGCCGGGTGCGGCGGTCTCTCGGTCCTGCCCGAGACTCCCGTCGAGAACGCGACGCACACCGCCGTGCTCGACGAGGTCGCGGCCGCCGCGGCGATCTCGGCCTACCGGGTCCAGCACGGCCTGAGCCCGGTCGTGGTCGACTCGGCTCTCGTGAAGGCGGCGGCCTTCCAGGCCGGCAACAACGCCCGCCACGGCCAGCTCAGCCACGATGTCGGCGGCAGCTTCACCTCGCGCATGGCGTCGGCCGGTCTCGCGAGATCCTGGGCGGCCGAGAATCTCAGCGCCGGGTCCGAGACCCTGGAGCAGGTGCTCGCCCGCTGGAAGGCGAGTCCCGAGCACAACAGGAACATGCTGCTGCCGCAGATCCGCAGGATCGGGATCGCCCGGGTCGATGCCCCGACCACCCGGTACAAGCGCTTCTGGGCGCTCGTGATGGCCGGCGGCTGACGCCGGACGTCTCAGGATTCGGACGGCGCCAGATCGACGATCCGGAGCTGGGCGCGCTCGGCGCCGCGCCAGCGGTCGCAGGACAGGGTCCCGGCCACGTGCATCTCCCGGCCGATCCCGTTCAGCAAGGCCAGGCCGAGCGGTCGTTCGGCGGCGCGGAAACAGATCGCTCCCACCACCTGCCCGTCGCGGCTGCGCAGCCGGGCCCTGACATGGCTGGAGCCGACCACACCGGCGTCGACGAGGCGGTGCCGGCCCAGCGCGAAGATCGGCTCGGGCGCACCCTGGCCGAACGGGCCGGCCCGCTGCAGCAGCCGGACCGTCTCCGCGGTGGCGCCGCCGGCGCTGAGGCCGCCGTCGATCAGCAGGGCATCGGCGGCCCGGGCCACCGCGACGCTCGCCCCGAGCAGCATCGCCAGATGCGCCTCGAAGCCGGGGATGTCGTCGGCCCGCACGGTCACGCCGGCCGCCATGGCATGGCCGCCGCCCTTGCTGGCGAGCCGGGCCTCCACGCAGGCGCGGACCGCGAGCCCCAGATCCGCGCCCGGGATCGAGCGCCCCGAGCCCGTGGCGGTCCCGTCCGGACGGATCGCGAACGCGAAGGCCGGCCGGTTGAAGCGCTCCTTCAGCCGGGAGGCGATGAGACCGACGATGCCGGGGTGCCACTCGGCGCTGGCAGTCACCAGCACGGTACGGGCCGGATCGAGCGTCAGGGCCCGGTCCATCTCGGCCTCGGCCTCGAGGACGGCCTGCGCCTCGATCGCCTGACGCTCGCGGTTGAGGCGATCGAGGTCGGCGGCGATCCGGGCCGCCTCGCCCGGGTCCGCCGTGGTCAGCAGGCGGGCGCCCAGGGCCGAGTCGCCGATGCGCCCGCCGGCATTGATGCGCGGCCCGAGCACGAAGCCGAGATGCCACGCTTCCGGAGGCTCGCCGAGCGAGGCCGCGTCCAGCAGCGCCGCGAGCCCGGTGCGGCCGCGATGGCGCATGACCGTGAGCCCCTGGGTCACGAAGGCCCGGTTGAGGCCCGTTAGAGGCACGACGTCGGCCACGGTCGCCAGCGCCACGAGGTCGAGGGCATCGGTGAGCTGCGGTTCGGGACGATGGCTGCCGAAGAAGCCCTCCTGCCGCAGGGCGCGGTTCAGCGCCACCAGGGTCAGGAAGACGATGCCGGCGGCGCAGAGATGGCCGAGGCCCGACAGGTCGTCGAGGCGATTCGGATTGACCACGGCGCGGGCGGGGGGGAGGATCTCGGAAGCCGCGTGGTGGTCGAGGACGATGACGTCGAGACCGGATTTCTCGGCCTCCTCCAGCGGCGCGTGGCCGCTCGTCCCGCAATCGACGCAGACGAGGAGTGTCGCGCCCTCCGCCGCCAGCGCGGTGATCGCCGCGACGTTGGGGCCGTAGCCCTCGGTGATCCGGTCGGGGATGTGGATCGGCGCGCGCAGTCCCAGGTTGCGGAGATAGCCGGCGAGGAGCGCCGCGCTCGCGGCGCCGTCGACATCGTAGTCGCCGAACACCGCCACCGTCTCCCCGCGCTTCACGGCGCGGACGAGGCGGCGGACGGCCGCCTCCATATCGAGCAGCGTGTCCGGATCCGGCATCAGGTCCCGCAGCCGCGGCGCGAGGTGACGGGGCGCCGCTTCCGGGACGATGCCCCGTCCCGCCAGGACCCGGGCCAGCAACTCCGGGAGGCCGTGGGCCTGGACCATCTTGGCGATCTGATTCTGGACGGCCGCGCCGCCGCAGCGCTCCTGCCAGCGCCGACCGGTCACGGAGGCGGCGACACCCAGGAAGGGCGGCGGTTCGGCGAGGAGCGGAGCGGACGACACGGGCGCCACCCTACACCGGGCCGCGCGGGGAATCTTGCGCCTCGCCGCAACAGCGACGGCGAACGCGATCCGGCACAACGAAAAAGGGCGGGCATCGCTGCCCGCCCGTCGGATCTGCCGGAGACCTGAGTCTCAGAGCGACTTCAGGATGTTGTCGACGACCTTCTTGGCGTCGCCGAACAGCATCATGGTGTTGTCGCGGAAGAACACCTCGTTTTCGACGCCCGCGTAGCCGGAGCCCATGCCGCGCTTGATGAACAGCACGGTCTTGGCCTTCTCCACGTCCAGGATCGGCATGCCGTAGATCGGCGAGGCCTTGTCGGTCTTGGCAGCCGGGTTCGTCACGTCGTTGGCGCCGATCACGAAGGCGACGTCCGCCTGCGGGAACTCGCCGTTGATGTCCTCCAGCTCGAACACCTCGTCGTAGGGCACGTTGGCCTCGGCCAGCAGCACGTTCATGTGGCCCGGCATGCGGCCCGCCACCGGATGGATGGCGTACTTCACGTCGACGCCCTCCTTCTTCAGCATGTCGGCCATCTCGCGCAGCGAATGCTGCGCCTGGGCGACCGCCATGCCGTAGCCCGGGACGATGATGACCCGCTCGGCGTTCTTCATGATGTAGGCCGCGTCGTCGGCCGAACCCTGCTTCACGGGCCGGGTCTCGACCTGACCGGTGCCGGCCGCGGCCGTGTCGCCGCCGAAGCCGCCGAGGATGACCGAGATGAACGACCGGTTCATCGCGTGGCACATGATGTACGACAGGATCGCGCCCGAGGATCCGACCAGCGAGCCGGTGATGATCAGCGCGAGGTTGCCCAGAGTGAAGCCGATGCCCGCCGCCGCCCAGCCCGAGTAGGAGTTGAGCATCGACACGACCACCGGCATGTCGGCGCCGCCGATCGGGATGATGATCAGCCCGCCCAGCACGAGCGAGGCGATGACGATCAGCCAGAAGATCGCCTTCGACTCGGTGCCGATGAACAGGGCGATCAGCAGCACGAGGCCGGCGGCCAGCAGCGCGTTGATCAGGTGGCGCTGGGGCAGCATGATCGGCTTGCCGGACATGCGACCGTCGAGCTTGGCGAACGCGATCACCGAGCCGGTGAAGGTGATGGCGCCGATGGCGACGCCGAGACCCATCTCGAAGAGCGACTGCTTGTGGAAGTGGCCGTTCTCGATGATGCCGAAGGCCTGCGGGGCGTAGAGTGCGCCCGCCGCCACGAAGACGGCCGCGAGGCCGACCAGCGAGTGGAACGCCGCCACGAGCTGCGGCATCGCGGTCATCGGCACGCGCTTGGCGATCACCGCGCCCGCGCCGCCGCCGATGCCGAGGCCCAGCAGCACGAGGATCCAGGCGCCGGCACCCGCCGGCGGGTGGCCGACGAGCGTCGTCAGGATCGCGAGCCCCATGCCGACCATGCCGTACAGGTTGCCCTGCCGGGAGGTTGTGGGGTGCGAGAGCCCCCGCAGCGCCATGATGAACAGGACGCCGGCGACGATATAGAGAAGGGAGGAGACGTTCTCTGACACCGGCTCAGCCCTTCTTCTTGTACATGCCGAGCATGCGTTGCGTGACGAGGAAGCCGCCGAAGATGTTCACGCTGGCGAGCACGATGCCGATGAAGCCGAAGAACCGGGCCAGCCCGGTGCCCTTCTCGATCAGCGGAACGCCGACCGCCAGGATCGCGCCCACGATGATCACCGACGAGATCGCGTTGGTGACCGACATGAGCGGGGTGTGCAGGGCCGGGGTCACCGACCAGACTACGTAGTATCCGACGAAGATCGCCAGCACGAAGATCGCCAGCCGGAACACCGTGGGATCGACCGCGCCGCCCGTGGCGGCGCTCAGCCCGTGGCCCATGCCGTCGGCGATGACCTGCGCCTGGTCCGCGGCGTTGCGCGCCACCGCGGCCGCCGCGCGCGCGGCGTCGGCCAGCACGCGGGCCTGATCGGCGGCCTGGTCGGGAGGGACGATGACGTTTGCCATTCTGCTACTCCTCTCGGCCGGGCTTCACTGCGCGCCCGCCGGGGTGGCCGTGCCGGACGCCTTGTTGGCCTCCGACTTGGCCAGCCCCACGGAGGCGGCTTCCGAGGCTGCGCCATCGGTCTTGGGCTGGAAGGACGCGTGCACGACCGCGCCGTCGCGGGTGAGGTTCGTGGCCTTCACCAGCTCGTCGTCCCAGTTGATGGCCAGCGCCTTCGACTCCTTGTCGATCAGGGTCTCGACGAAGGCGTAGAGGTTGCGGGCGTAGAGGCTCGACGACGTGGCGGCGAGCCGCCCCGGCACATTGACGTGGCCGACGATCTTCACGCCGCGGTCGTTCGTGACGACCTCGCCGGCCTTGGCGCCGGCGACGTTGCCGCCGCGCTCCACCGCGAGGTCGACCAGCACCGAACCCGGCTTCATCGACGCCACCATCTCCTCGGAGACCAGCTTCGGCGCCGGCCGGCCGGGGATCAGCGCGGTGGTGATGACGATATCCTGCTTGGCGATGTGGCCCTTGACCAGCTCTGCCTGCTTCTTCTGATACTCGGCCGACATCTCCTTGGCGTAACCGCCGGCGGTCTCGGCCTGCTTGAACTCGTCGTCCTCGACGGCGACGAACTTGGCGCCCAGCGATTCGACCTGCTCCTTGGTGGCGGGCCGGACATCGGTGGCGGTGACAACCGCGCCGAGGCGTCGGGCGGTCGCGATGGCCTGGAGGCCGGCCACGCCGACACCCATGACGAACACGCGGGCGGCCGGCACCGTGCCGGCGGCGGTCATCATCATCGGCATCGCCCGGCCGTACTCGGCGGCGCCGTCGACGACCGCGCGGTAACCGGCGAGATTCGCCTGCGAGGACAGGACGTCCATCACCTGCGCGCGGGTGATGCGGGGCATCAGCTCCATGGCGAAGCCGTCGACGCCGGCCTCGGCCATCGCCCTCAAGGCTTCCTCGTTGCCGTAGGGGTCCATGATCGCGATCACGGTGGCGCCACGCTTCAACCGCGGCAGCTCTTCGGCGCTCGGGCGCCGGACCTTCAGCACGAGGTCGGCATCCCTGGCGGCATCGGCGGCGCTCCCCGCTATGCTGGCGCCGGCGGCCTCGTACTCGGAATCCAGAATGCCGGCCCTCTGGCCCGCTCCGGACTGCACCACGACGTCAGCACCGAGAGATTTGAACTTCTTGACGGTCTCAGGAACCGCGGCGACGCGCGGCTCCGCGGAGTCCGTCTCGGACAGCACAGCAATGCGCATGCGAGGGTTCCCCTGGAAAAGCTCGGCCTTCGAATGCGCGAACCGGCGACGCTTTTCGAGAGGCGGACCTACGATACCGCGTTGGAAGCGGCCGGAATGTAACTTGCGCTCAATTTAATTGCCAACAATGCGTCAGCGACCCGCCCGGCGATCGCGAGCGGGCTCGTCATCCGCGGCGGCGCTCAACGCCACCGCCCTCGAACATTTCAGGCGAAGAACAGGTACAGGACCAGCAGAATCCCGACGACCAGCGGGGCCTTCCACCCGACGGCCGGTGCGAGAGCGCCCACCGCGCCCGCGGCTCCCGAAGCGATCACGCCGACGATGGCCAGCAGCCAAGCTTCGCGGATCCCGCCGATGGCGAGGGCCAGCACCCAGCAGATCACGACGCCGGTGGCGATTTCGACGAACCGGACGAACCCGCGATAGGTCTGCTCGTGAGTCTTCGCGTCCATCGCCGGGCTGTAGGTGTGCCCGGCCACCGTGTCACTCTCGGCCATCGTGCGCTCGTTTCCCTAAGACGCGACTTCTTGCGGTCGCGGTCGGATGTAGCTCAAGCGTTTACCTGCCGCAATCGGACGCACGCAAGTTGATCGCTCTCTCGGTGGATCTTCGCGCCGACTCAGGCCGGTTTCGGCAGGTCCGCCTCGGCGAGCACCCGACCCTGACGCTTCGTGAGTTCGTCCAGCGAGAAATGCTCGATCTCGGCTTCGAACAACCGGTGGTAGTTGAGTTCCGACCTGAGGTGGAGGAACACGGCGCCCAGGCCCACGGCGGCACGATCCATGAAGACGAATTCCTGCGGCACCGTCACGGGTCCCCGCTCCTTCAGGGCCTGATGGACCTGGAAGGCCTGCCGCCGACCGTACTCCCCCGGCTTCACCCCGTCCGCGACGGTGCGGGTGCGGTCCTCGAGCAGCGGCCCGTAGATGAACCGGGCCCAGATGTTCAGGATCTCGATCTTCTCCTTGTCGAGGTCCTTGAAACCCCAGACCTCGTAGGCGTGGACGATGCGGGCGTCGTCGTTCTCCAGCAGGCCGCGATAGAGATCGACGACGCCGCCGACGAATCGCGGATGGAAGATCCGGACGCAGCCGTAATCCAGCAGGTTGATCCCGGCGGCCTCTCCGGCGTCAGAGAAGACCGTGTAATTGCCGAGATGCGGGTCGCCGTGGATCACCGCCGCCCGGCTAAACGGGTGCCACCACGCCTTGAACATCGCCTGAGCGATCCGGTTACGCACTTCGACGGGCTCGTCGGCGAAGCCCAGGATCTTGTCTCCGTCGAGCCAGCCGAGCGTGAGCAGGCGCTTCGTCGAGAGCTCAGGGAAGACGCGCGGCACGCGCACCGCGGCGATGTCCTTCAGCACGGCCCCGTAGAGCGCCGCGTGCTTGGCCTCGCGCTCGTAGTCGAGTTCCTCGCGCACCCGGGCGCCGATCTCCTTCGCGATCTCGCGCGTATCGAGCCACGTGTTCATCCGGCGGTGCAGCGCGAATGCGACCTCCAGCTGCTTGAGGTCGGCCTCCACGGCCGATTGCATGTCCGGATATTGCAGCTTGCAGGCGAGCCGCTCGCCGTCCTCGGTGGTCGCGCGGTGGACCTGCCCCAGCGAGGCCGCGGCCGCGGGCTTGAGGTCGAAGCTCCCGAATCGCGCCTGCCAGCCGGCGCCCAGTTCCGACTGCATCCGGCGTCGGACGAAGGCCGCGCCCATCGGCGGCGCGTCGGCCTGGAGCTTCTGCAGCTCGGTGGCGTATTCCGGCGGGAGCAGGTCCGGGACGGTGGCCAGCAGCTGGGCCACCTTCATGATCGGCCCCTTCAGGCCGCCCAGCGCCTGCGCCAGGGCGGCGGCGTTGGTGGTGCCCTCCTTTCCGAACAGCCGCGCCATGGCCATCCGGGCGGCGACGCCGCCGACATTGGCGCCCACGCTGGCGTAGCGCCCGGCGCGGGCGGAGAAGCGGTTGGCTTCGCGGTCGGTCTCGGCCATCACTCGATCTGCTCGTCTGACGATGATCCGCAGATAAGCCGCCCCCGGCCGCGAACCAGGGGCGTGGGTCCCTGCGCCGCGGGCATCGGCCGAGCCCGCGGCGCCCCGCTCAGGCCCGACCTTCCATGCTCTCCAGCTCGACGATCATGCTCTCGATCATCCCGAGACCGATCTGCCAGAAGCCCGGATCCTTGGCGTCGAGGCCGAAGGGCGCGAGCAGCTCGCCGTAGGGCTTCGAGCCGCCGGCCGAGAGCAGCGCGAAGTAGCGGTCCACGAAGCCCTCCTCCGCCCGGGCGTAGACGCCGTAGAGCGAGTTCACCAGGCAGTCGCCGAACGCGTAGGCGTAGACGTAGAACGGGGAGTGGATGAAATGCGGGATGTAGGCCCAGAACGGCTCGTAGCCTGAATCCAGCGTGATCGCCGGACCGAGCGATTCCGCCTGGACGGACAGCCACAGCGCGTTGATCTGGTCGGTGGTCAGCTCGCCCTTGGCGCGGGCGAGATGGACCTTCCGCTCGAACGAGTAGAACGCGATCTGGCGCACCACCGTGTTGATCATGTCCTCGACCTTGGCGGCGAGCATGGCCCGGCGCTGGGTCGTGTCGGTGGTCGCGGCGAGGAGCCGACGGAAGGTCAGCATCTCGCCGAACACGCTCGCCGTCTCGGCGAGGGTCAGGGGTGTCGGCGCCATCAGGGCGCCGTTCGGCCCGGCGAGCACCTGGTGGACGCCGTGGCCGAGCTCGTGCGCCAGCGTCATCACGTCCCGCGGCTTGCCCTGGTAGTTGACCAGCACGTAGGGGTGGACGGAGGGCACGGTCGGATGCGCGAAGGCGCCCGGCGCCTTGCCCGGACGGGTCGGCGCGTCGATCCAGCGCTCGTCGAAGAAGCGCCGCGCGATCCCTGCCATCTTCGGCGAGAACGCGTCGTAGGCGGACAGCACCGTGTCGCGGGCCTCCGTCCACGGGATCGTGCGCTGCTCGACGCGCGGCAGCGGCGCATTGCGGTCCCAGTAGGGCAGCGCCTCCTGCCCGAACCACTTCGCTTTGAGCGTGTAGTAGCGGTGGGACAGGCGGGGATAGGCTGCCCGCACCGCGTCGACGAGGGCTTCCACCACCTCGGGCTCGACCCGGTTCGACAGGTGGCGCGCGTCCGCGACATCCTTGAACCCGCGCCAGCGGTCGCTGATCTCCTTGTCCTTCGCCAGCGTGTTGGTGATGAGCGTGAAGACCCGCAGCTGGCCGCGCAGCACCGCGCTGATCGCGCCGGCCGCCTCCTTGCGGACCGCGCCGTCCGGATCCTGAAGCTTGTTGAGCGTCGGCTCCAGCGGCATCTCCTCGCCCTGCACGGTGAAGCGCAGCGAGGCGATCGTCTCGTTGAACAGCCGGTCCCAGGCGGCGTTCGACGTGACCGACTTCTCGAGAAACAGCTTCTCGGTGCGGTCATCGAGCTGGTGCGGCTTCTCGCGCCGCAGGTCCTCGATCCACGGGGCGTAGTGCGCGAGCGGCCCTCCGGCCATCGCGGCGTTGATCGCGGCGTCGTCGACGCGGTTCAGCTCCAGGGCGAAGAAGAGGAGATCCGCCGAGGCGCCGGTCAGCCGCTCGCGGGTGTCGCCGTAGAACTTGGCCCGCGCCTCGTCGGTGGTGTCGCCGGAATACACGAGCCCCGCGAACGACATGAGCTTGCCGAGCAGGTCCTCGATCCCCTCGTAGGTCCGCACCGCCTCGGCCAGACGCGCGGACGCGTCCGGCCCGGCGGCGAGCTCGGCGATCCGGCCGGCATAGGTCTCGGAGAAGCGGCGGCACTCCTCCTCGGCGCGAGTCATGTCGCCGGAGAAGTTCGGATCATCGAGGCCGGAATAGAGATCCGTGAGGTCCCATTCCGGAAGATGGCCGAGGTCGGCGGCCTTCGCGGCGGCGCGCGCGGCACTCACGCCCTCCGGCAGGCGGACAGTCACCGGCGAGGCGGTGTGGCTCGGCATCATGGTGTGCAATCCTCTCCAAGGGCTCCGGCCCCGTACCCTGATATCGAGCGTGCCGCCACGCGTTCAACGCGGGCGGTCCGTCGGACCGGCGCGCGATCGGTGACGACGCGCCGCGAACGTCGTTAAGCGGCACTTTACGAGTGTCGGTCACCCTGCGGCTCGAAACGAAACAGTCGCCGAATCGGAGGCCGCGAGCGGGTCGAACCCGCGTCGCGTGTCCGGCCTTCGTGCGCCGTTCAGGGAGCCGCTATGTCCGCCACCGTGCTCATCGTGGATGACGATCCGGTCCAGCGGCGCCTGGCCGAGGCGGCCGTGCGCCGTTTCGGCTTCGAGGCGCGGATCGCCGAGACCGGCGCGGACGCGCTGAGCCTTCTGAGATCCGAGGGGGCGGATGTCGTGCTCCTCGACCTCGTCATGCCGGGGCTCGACGGGCTGGGTGTCCTGGCCGAGATGCGCAAGAGCGGCCTCGCCACGCCGGTCATCGTCCAGACCTCCAACGGGTCCATCGACACGGTGGTCAGCGCGATGCGGGCCGGCGCGGTGGATTTCGTGGTCAAGCCCGCGGGCGCGGAGCGGCTCCAGGTCTCGATCAAGAACGCCCTGCGGGTCGACACGCTCGAGGAGGAGGTGCGCCGCATGCGCCGCCGCGCCTCCGGGGCGCTCACCTTCAAGGATCTCACCTCGAAGAGCCCCGACATGGAGCGGGTGATCCGCCTCGCCGAGCGGGCCGCCAAGTCGAACATCCCGGTGCTGATCGAGGGCGAGTCCGGCGTCGGCAAGGAGGTCCTGGCCCGGGCGATCCAGGGCTCGGGCGACCGGCGCGGCAAGCCGTTCGTGACGGTCAATTGCGGGGCGATCCCGGAGAACCTGGTGGAATCCACCCTGTTCGGCCACGAGAAGGGGGCGTTCACCGGCGCCACCGAGAAGCACGCCGGCAAGTTCGTCGAGGCCTCGGGCGGGACGCTGTTCCTCGACGAGATCGGCGAGTTGCCCCTCGACGCGCAGGTCAAGCTGCTGCGCGCCCTCCAGGAGGGCGAGGTCGATCCCGTCGGCGGCAAGCGCTCGGTGCGGGTGGACATCCGGCTCGTCTCGGCGACGAACCGGTCGCTGCTCGACCTCGTGAAGCAGGGCAAGTTCCGCGAGGACCTCTATTACCGCCTGAACGTCTTCCCGATGACGCTGCCCCCCTTGCGGGCGCGCCGCGAGGACATCCCGGATCTCGTCCGCTCGTTCTGCGCGCGGTTCTCGGCCGAGGAAGGCAAGCGCGTGCGGGCGATCAGCCCGGAGGCGATGGCCCTGCTCACGCGCTATCCCTGGCCGGGCAACGTCCGGCAGCTGGAGAATGCCCTGTTCCGCGCCGTGGTGCTGGCAGACGGCGACGAACTGACTGTCTCCGAATTCCCGCAGATCGCCGCGCAGGTCGAAGGCTTCGACGTCCGGATCCCGGCGGCGCCGGTCCAGCCGCAGATGCCGGCCTACGCCCCCGAGCCGGTGCGCGAGATCGTCCGCGTCGAGGTCCGCGATCCGCACGCCATGTCGCTCGTCGCCGAGGAGACCGGCGAGATGAAGCCGATGGACGTCCTCGAAGCGGAGATCATCCGCTTCGCGCTCCAGTTCTACCGGCAGCGGATGTCGGAGGTCTCGCGCCGCCTCGGCATCGGCCGGTCCACGCTCTACCGCAAGCTCAAGGATCTGGGCCTGGAGGACGACGCTAAAACCGAGGATGCGGCCTGATCGTGCGCGGCGTGCGCTAGCGCACCGCGCGCATTCGTTTCGGCAACGGTCAGTGAAATTCTCGGCCCTGCTGCACCTGGCCGGCAGATCATTGAGCGGATCGTAAGCTGAGCGGTATCAGAAATGACACATTCATCTGCAGGACCAGCCTTCTATTCGCGATAACTGCGGTTGCTGAAAGCCACGCTTGCGCGGATAATCACAATCTGAGCGTGCGGTCCTGCCGCCGCACCCCGGGAGATCACGATGCGCGTCCCGCGCTTCAGCCTCATCGCGCTGGCCGCCCTCCTCGGCGGCACGCTGGCCCCGGCCGGCTCCCCCCGTGCCGCGACGGCCGCACTGGACCAGCCGACCGCCGATGTCCCCGCAGCCCCGGCCGTTGCCTCGCCTGCGCCGGCCGCGCCCGCGCAGGCGGATCCGGGGGCGCCCGCCACGACGGCCCTGCCCGACTACAAGCCGGAGGCGCCGGCGGCCGAGCCGGCCCCGGCCCCCGCCGCCGCGGTTCCGGTCGCCCCGACGGACCCGCTCGGCGCGGCGGTCTTCGCACGATTCGCGGATCCCGCCCCCCTTCTGCTGCGTCTCACCGGCAAGGAGCGCGACGCGATCCGGAGCTTCTACGAGGCCCGCAGCTTCAAGCCGCTCTGGATCTCCGGCGGAGCCTGGACCGACGCCGCGAAGGCGGTCTCGGCGCGGCTGGCGGCCGCCGCCGAGGACGGTCTCGAACCTCGCGCCTACACGGTCCCGACCCTCGCCGATAAGCCCGACGAGAAGGCGGTCGCCGACGCCGACCTGCGCCTGTCCGCGGCGGCGGTGCTCTATGCCCGGGATGCCCGCGGCGGCCGGATCAACCTGGCCTCCATCTCGCGGCTGATCACCCCGCACCTCGATCTTCCCGCCGGGAACGACGTCCTGGCGAAGCTCGACGAGGCCGGCGCGAAGGCCGGCGAGGCGCTGCAGGCCTACAATCCCGCAACCCCGGGTTATCTGGCGCTGAAGGCGCGGCTCGCCGCCCTGCGCGGACCGGCGCCGACCGCCGTCAAGCCGCTGCGCCTCCCGGCCGGGCCGGTTCTCCGCGTCGGCATGCGCGATGCCCGCGTCCCGCTGCTGCGGGCGCATTTCAACCTCGAGAACCGTCCGGCCGCGACCCTGGACAAGGGTCCCGGCGAACCGGAGGAGTACGATTCGGGCGTGGCCGACGCGGTGGCGAAGTTCCAGCGCGGCCGCGGGCTGCCGGGCAACGGCACCCTGAACGTCCAGACGGTCCTGGCCCTCGCCGATGCCGGCCGCACGGCGCGCCCGACGGGCGGAGAGGCCGAGCTCATCGTCAACATGGAGCGTTGGCGCTGGCTGCCGGGCGACCTCGGCGCGGATTACATCCTGGTCAACGTGCCGGAATATCGCCTGCGCGCTTACCGGGGCGGCGTCATGCGCGACGAGGCGCGGGTCATCGTCGGCAAGCCGGAATCGCGCACGCCGCTGTTCTCCGGGATGATGGAGTACGCGGTCGTCAACCCGTCCTGGTACGTTCCGCCCTCGATCCTGAAGACGATGGCGCCGAAGCTCGCCGGCTACGGCGGCAAGACCTGGGGCGGCTACGAGGTCGTCCGTCGCGGCGGGCACATCTCGCTGCGCCAGCCCCCCGGGGGAGCGCAACGCCCTCGGCTTCATCAAGTTCATGTTCCCGAACCAGCACGCGGTCTACCTGCACGACACGCCGAACCGCTCGCTGTTCTCCGCCTCGAAGCGCGATTTCAGCCACGGCTGCGTGCGCGTCGACGATCCGTTCCGCCTCGCCGACGTGGTGCTGCCGAACTGGTCCGAGGACCGGTTGAAGAAGCTGATCGGCAAGGGTGAGCGCACGATCCGGCTGCCGGAGAAGCTGCCGGTCCACCTCGCCTACTTCACCGCCTTCGTGGACGACGGTGGCACCTACCGCACCCTGCCGGACCTCTACGGCTACGACGCGCCGATGCGCGCGGCCCTCGGGCTGCCGGGCGGTGGCGGGCCGGCGATCGCCCGGCTGCCGGACGAGCCGCCGCGGCGCAAGGCCGAGCGCGCTCCCAAGCCGCCCGCGACCCGGACGGTCCATCGCCGCGCCCCCGAGCGCCCGGTCGCGGATGCCGACGCGTGGCCGACCGGACGCTACGAGGAGGCGGACGCGCCGCGCCGCCCCCTGCGCCGCGCCGCCCGGGCCGACAGCGCGCCGGAATACGGCGAGCCGGGTCTCTGGACGCCCGCACCGCAGCAGGCGGCGCCGCGCGGGTGGTGGTAGTCCACCGGCTCCACCAGCAACTTTCGCGTGCGAGGCCGCACAGCCGGGCACGTTTTCGCCACGGTCGAGCCTTAGCCGTTTCGGCCGCGAACCCGGTTCAACAGGCGTCGGGTCAGGCTGTCGGGAGAGGATCAGGACCGTCGTGCCCAGTCTCCCGCGCGCCCTTCGCCATCTCACCCTCGCCCTATCCGGCCTGGTGCTCGGACTGATCGCCGGGACGGCCGAGACCGAGGACGCGGTCGCCAACGGCGACACCCGCTCCCTGACGATCTATCACACGCACACGCAAGAGAGCGCGACCATCACGTTCAAGCGCGATGGCCGGTACGACCGCGCGGCCCTCGAGCAACTGAACTGGCTCCTCCGCGACTGGCGGGTCAACGAGCCGACCAAGATGGACCCGCGGCTGTTCGATACGGTCTGGGAGGTCTATCGCCAGGTCGGTGCGACCCAGCCGATCCACGTCGTGTCGGCCTACCGGTCGCCGGGCACCAACGCGATGCTGCGCCGCCGGTCCAAGATGGTGGCCGAGTACAGCCAGCACATGCTCGGCAAGGCGATGGACTTCTTCCTGCCGGACGTGTCGATCGACCGGATCCGCGAGGTCGGTCTCCGGATGCAGCGCGGCGGCGTCGGCTGGTATCCCCATGCCGGAACGCCCTTCGTACACCTCGACGTGGGGTCAGTGCGCATGTGGCCGCGCATGACCCACGATCAGCTCGCCCGGCTGTTCCCGGACGGCAAGACCGTGCTGCTCCCGAGCGACAACCGCCCCTTCCCCCGCTACGAGGAGGCCAAGGCCGAGATCCTGGCCCGTGGCGGCACCGTGGCGGGCCTCACGACGCAGATGGCCAGCGGCGAGGAGGAGGACGGGCCCGGCCTGTTCGGCTTCCTGGCCAGCCTGTTCGGCGGCGGACGGTCCGCGCCGGAGCCCGCGCCGATGCCGGCCCCGGTGGAGACGGCGAAGCGAGCGCGGCGCGCGCCCGTCGTCGCCGTGGCGAGCGCCGATCCGCAGGATCCGGTGGGCGCGCGCGCGGCCCTCGCCTACGCGGCGCCAGCGGCCGACGACGCCCTGCGCGGCTCGCTGGCGGAGCGCGCGCAGGCGAAGGGTGTCGAGTCCAAGCCCGCCGACGCCAAGTCGCTCCTGACCGCCAGTCAGCCGGTTGCCGTCGACGATACGGTGACCGCCGTCACGGCACCGCTCCCACCGCGGCGCCCCACCGATATGACCGCCGTCGCGGCGAGCCTGACCATGCCGCTGCCGCCGCCGCGTCCGGTGCAGTTCGCGGCGCTGGAGCGCGGGATGGCCAACCTCGCGCCCGCGGGCGAGATCCGCGCCCTCGACAAGCCGGCGGCACCGCTCTCGGCGCGCGCGCGCGCTCTCGTGGCGCCGGACGCGGACGCGAAGGCACAGCTGCGGGCCCTGTTCGATTCCGTCTCGGCCGGTCCGGGCGTGGCCCCGGCGAGCCGGGCTGTTCCCGTGCACGTGGCCGCCACGCGGCTGCGCGGCACCGCGCCCGATGCGGTGGTCGGCGCGGCGCCCGACCGGGTCACGACGCGGTTCAGTCCCCGCAGCCCGGGCGACGATCTGCCCAGCCGTTTCACCGGCTCTGCCGCGCGCCCTGTCTCAGGGGCACGGTGAACCGCGCGGCGCGTTCAGAGCACCCGCCGTCGAAGCTGCGAATCGGCCGTGTCCCGTGGGTCGCACGGAGTGACCGGCGAGCTCAGCGCAGGGGCTTGGAGAGGTTGACCGCCAGCGCGCCGACGAGCGTGGTCGCGTAGCTGTCCTCCTGCGTCGCCGAGATGCGCTCCGCCTCGTTGCCGCTATTGGCCGCGACGGACATCATCAGCATCACTGCCGTGACGAGACCGCCGAGACCGGCGACAAGGGCGAGGTAGGCGCGAACGGCGACGCTGGGGACGGACGCGACCGCTCCGGTCTCGGCGAGGCACAGCGGCGATGGGCTGTGAGACATGGCGGCCGACTCTGACGGGCTATGCTGAACCCGACGCGGGCCGATAAGGCGCACATCGGGTGTACCCGTTCAACCGAAGAACGCCTCACGAGGAGGCGAGTTCGACCGAAAGGCGAGTTTTTCCACCGATCCTCGTCCGGACGGTTGATAGCCGAAAGGGGGGCGCGCTCGGCGCCCCCCCGGACCGGCCTCAGCCTTCCTTGCCGGCGACCTTGCCCAGCGCTGCCTGGGCGGCCGCGAGCCGGGCGATCGGCACCCGGTAGGGCGAGCAGGACACGTAATCGAGCCCGACCTCCTGGCAGAAGCCCACCGAGGCGGGATCGCCGCCGTGCTCGCCGCAGATGCCCAGCTTGATGTCGGGACGCGTCTTGCGGCCGCGCTCCACGCCGATGCGCACCAGCTCGCCCACGCCCTCCTGATCGATCGTGATGAACGGGTCGGCCGGCAGGATGCCCTTCTGGGTGTAGGGCCCCAGGAAGGTGGCGGCGTCGTCGCGGGAGATGCCGAGCGCCGTCTGCGTCAGGTCGTTGGTGCCGAAGGAGAAGAACTCCGCGGTCTCGGCGATCTCGCCGGCCTTGAGGGCGGCGCGCGGCAGCTCGATCATCGTGCCGACTTGGTAGTCGAGGGTCGCGCCCTTCTCCTCGGACACGGCCCTCGCCATGGCGTCGATGCGGGCCTTCACGATGTCGAACTCGGCGCGGGTGAAGACCAGCGGCACCATGACTTCGGGCGTCACTGCCTGGCCGGTGTCCGCGGCAGCCTGGACGGCGGCCTCGAAGATGGCCCGGGCCTGCATCTCGGCGATCTCCGGGAAGGCGATCGCCAGGCGGCAGCCGCGGAAGCCGAGCATCGGGTTGTGCTCGGAGAGCTCGCGCATCCGATGCCGGATCTTCTCCTCGGAGACGCCCGTCGCCTTCACGACTTCGGCGACCTCGGCGTCGGTGTGCGGCAGGAACTCGTGGAGCGGCGGGTCGAGCAGGCGGATCGTGACCGGCAGGCCGGACATGATCGTGAACAGCTCCAGGAAGTCCTGGCGCTGGTAGGGCAGGATCTTCGCCAGCGCCGCGCGGCGGCCCTCGGCGTCGTCCGCCAGGATCATCTCGCGCACCGCGATGATGCGGTCGCCCTCGAAGAACATGTGCTCCGTGCGGCAGAGGCCGATGCCCTCGGCGCCGAAGTTGCGGGCGGTGCGCGCATCGGTCGGGGTGTCGGCGTTCGCCCGGACCTTCATGGCCCGGAACGCGTCCGCCCACTCCATCAGCGTGGCGAAGTCGCCGGAGAGCTCGGGCTCCAGCATCTTCACCTCACCCTGGATCACCTGACCGGTGGAGCCGTCGATGGTGATCTTGTCGCCGGCCTTCAGCGTCGTGCCTCCGACCGTGAGGGTCTGCGCCTTGTAGTCGATCCGGATCGAGCCGACGCCGGAGACGCAGGGCTTGCCCATGCCGCGCGCGACGACGGCCGCGTGGCTGGTCATGCCGCCGCGGGTGGTGAGGATGCCCTCGGCGGCGTGCATGCCGTGGATGTCCTCGGGCGAGGTCTCGATCCGCACCAGGATGCACTTGCGCTCGGCCTTGCGGTGCGCCTCCGCGTCCTCGGAGTTGAACACGATCTCGCCGGTCGCCGCGCCGGGCGAGGCCGGCAGGCCGGAGGCGATGACCTTGCGCTCGGCCTTCGGGTCGATCGTCGGGTGCAGGAGCTGATCGAGGGCGCCGGGCTCGACGCGGCCGATCGCCTCCTCGCGGGAGATCAGCCCCTCGCCCGCCAGATCGACGGCGATGCGCAGGGCGGCCTTGGCCGTGCGCTTGCCGTTGCGGGTCTGGAGCATCCAGAGCTTCCCCTTCTCGATGGTGAACTCCATGTCCTGCATGTCACGGTAATGCGACTCCAGGATCCCGTAGATCCGGGTCAGCTCCGCGAAGCTCTCGGGCATGGCCTTCTCCATCGAAGGCTTGTCGCTTCCGGCCTCTTCCCGCGCCTTCTCGGTGATGTTCTGCGGCGTGCGGATGCCCGCCACCACGTCCTCGCCCTGCGCGTTGATCAGGAACTCGCCGTACAGCGCCTTCTCGCCGGTGGAGGGATTGCGGGTGAAGGCGACGCCGGTGGCCGAGGTGTCGCCCATGTTGCCGAACACCATGGCCTGCACGTTGACGGCCGTGCCCCAGCTCTCCGGGATGTTGTTCAGCTCCCGGTACTTCTTCGCGCGGGGAATCATCCAGGAATTGAACACGGCGCCGATCGCGCCCCAGAGCTGGTCGTCCGCCCCCTGCGGGAAGTCGGAGCCGTGCTCGTCGCGCACGATCTTCTTGTAGGTCTGGATGAGGGTCTTCCAGTCGCCGGCGCCGAGCTCGGTGTCGAGGTCGAAGCCCTTGCCTTCCTTGTACTGCTCCAGCGCCTCCTCGAAGGCGTGGTGCTCCACGCCGAGGACGACGTTGGAGTACATGGTGATGAAGCGGCGATAGGAATCGTAGGCGAAGCGCTCGTCGTCGGCCTCCTTGGCGAGGGCCAGGACGGTCTCGTCGTTGAGGCCGAGATTGAGCACCGTGTCCATCATGCCGGGCATCGAGGCCCGGGCGCCCGAGCGGACCGAGACGAGCAGCGGATTGGTCGAGTCGCCGAACTTGCGGCCGGTGAGCGCGCCGACCTGCGCGAGCGCGGCCGAGACCTGGTCCTTCAGCTCCGGCGGGTAGGCCTTGCCGTGATCGTAAAAGTAGGTGCAGACCTCGGTGGTGATGGTGAAGCCGGGCGGGACGGGCAGGCCCAGGTTGGACATCTCGGCCAGATTGGCGCCCTTGCCGCCGAGCAAGTCGCGCATCTGCGACTTGCCCTCCGCCTTGCCGTCGCCGAAGGCATAGACCCACTTCGCGCTGCCGGTCGCCATGTCGATCCCGTCCGTATCTGGTGCCCGGCGCCGGCCGAGCTGATGGGCGGGGTTGGACCATCCCGCAACGCAACGCAAGATGAACGCGCGATGGCCCTGTGCGTGCGTGGCTGACGGGTTCGACGGTCTGTCAGGCCCGCGACGTCGCGGTGTGGGCGCAACCCCTCAATGCAGGATTCCGAGCCCGATCACGCCGACGACGATCAGGTAGATCGCGACGATGTAGTTGAGCAGCCGCGGCATCACGAGGATCAGGATCCCGGCCAGGATCGCGATCAGCGGCTGGAGGTTCGAGATGGTGATGGTCACGGGCGCCTCCGCAGGGCCGAGCTTGGCCGCCGGTATCGACGCCCCTACCTCACGGAGGTTCCCTGTAGCTTGAGCGGAGCGGCCGATCGGTCCGGCCGCTCCGGGCCCGATCAGGGCTTCGGCGTCGGGGTCTCGGTCCCGGGGATCGGGTCCTTGGCCTCGCCGGTGGGCAGGCTCACGGCGATCGTCGGGCGCGACAGCTCCGGATAGGGTTCGATCACGTTGGCGCCGTTGAGCGGCTTGTTGGCGCCGTTGTGGCAAGTTGCGCAGTTGATCTTCGGCGCGTCGCCCAGGATCCCGAGCCGGTTGCGCGGGAATGTCGTGGTCAGCGGCTCCATGTAGTCCTGGTTGAGGTCACGCACCATGCGGATGCCGTACCAGGCATGGACGCGGTTGGGCGTGCTGGTGTCCCACTGCGCGACCGAGCGGGTGTTGTGGCAGAAGGTGCAGTTCACCCCGAGCGACTGCGACATGCTGATCATGATCGCGAAGGTCTTCTCCGCGTCCTGGATCGGCTTGCCCTTCGTCTCGGGCAGCGCCGTGGTCGCGTTGACCCGGACCGCGTCCTCCGACGTCTCCTTGTGCTGGTAGAAGGCCTGATAGACGTCGTACGGCAGCGAGGTGTTGCCGACTTCCGCGGAGGCCAGGTTCTGGCTGTTGTTGCGCGGGATGAAGCGCCCCGCCCCCTGAACCGGGTGGTCGAACCAGATATTGGCCGGCACCGGATTGCCGCGGTGGCAGGTGTAGCAGGTCACCCCCGCCTGATGGACGTGATTCTCCTTCCACGTGGCGTTGATGTACTGCGTCATCTGGATCATGCGGCGGGCGACGCGCTTCTGGTAAAGTTCGTCGGACGCCATGTTCTCGGTGCTGTGGCAGTAGGTGCAGCCCTGCTGCGGCGCGACCCACTCGGTGATCGACACCATCAGACGGTTGAACTGCTCGGCCGAGAGATCGCCCAGAACTTGGACGTTCTGATAGACGGCCGAGGCCTTGTCGCCGCCCGCCTCGGCCGGATCGGCCGGCGCGGGCGCCCTGTTGGCGTCCGACAGCGCCTCGTTGCCGGCTCTGGTGCGGATCAGGTCCATCCCCGTCCCGCGGAAGCCGGTCTGCTTGTTCGCCATCGGCGGATGGGTCCAGCCGGCGCCGCCGAACATCGCGATGGTGAGGAAGAGGGCCAGCGCCCCGCCGGCGACCGCCAGAATCGTCTTCATGACGGCCTCCTCACGGCTTCATGCCGGGTGCGAGATGGGCGGGATCCACGATCGGGCCGTAGACCTGCGGGTAGGAGGGCGCGACGCCGTGCTTGACGGCCCAGAGGTACCAGTTGTCGACCACGGTCCCGGTGAGCAGGATGCCGATGCCGCCGGTCAGCGTCGTCAGCACGGCGAACCACCACGCCCAGCGGTGGATCGACTCCATCGTGGCGTTGAAGCCCATGGTCCAGCGCCAGAACAGGGCGGCGCGCTCGGTGGCCGTGCCGCGGTCGACGATCTGGTCGATCTCGCGCTCCGCGCCGTAGCGCGAGCAGGCCAGGATCGTGCCCCCGTGCATGGCGAACAGCAGCGTCGATCCGTAGAGGAACGTGATCGAGAGCATGTGGAACGGGTTGTAGAACAGGTTCCCGTAGCGGAGCGAGAAGGCCGCGGTCCAGTCGAGGTGCGGGAAGATGCCGAAGGGCACGGCTTCCGACCACGAACCCATCAGGAGCGGCCGGATGAAGCCGAGGACGAGATAGAGCCAGATGGCCGACGCGAAGGCCCACGGCACGTGGGTGCCCAGCCCGAGTGCCCGCGCCCGCCGGTAGAGGTGAACCCACCAGAGCAGGATCGAGGCCGTCAGAAAGAAGCCGGCGATGAGCCACCAGCCGCCCTCGTTGAGGGGCGGGAGCACCTTCAGCCCGTATTTCGGCAGGGGCGGCTCCAGGGCCAGCCACGGCAGCTGCCGGACGAACTGGACCGGATCCCAGTTCACCGACGCCCACATGTTGAGCCCGATGATCTCGAAGGCGATCAGGCCGCAGGTGATCGACAGCGCCGCGATATAGCCGATGTAGATCGGTCCGACCTGGCTGTTGCCGATGAGCCCGAACAGGTAGCTGTTGAACGGCTTGCCGACGCGGTCGTCGACCGCCACCGGGACGCCGTGCTCCGGTACCAGCGGGCGCACCTGAACCTGCGTGAAGATGTTCTGGTAATAGGCCATGGCCTGCCCTCCCCCGGAGTGCCGCGCGCCGAGCGGCGGCGACCCGCGTTAGTCCCCTCGTTCCGATCCCGTGCGATCAATCATCGCCACACCGGCAGGTTGAGCCACCAGCCCCACCATTGCGGCCAGCCCTGCGTCCAGAACGGCCCGCTGATGACGATGCAGACCGCGCTCCAGAATCCCGCCGACAGGGCCAGGAACAGGCCGAGGCGGTGAACGCCGAGCGTGCCGATCGAGTAGCCGATCGTGTCGCGGAAGAACGTGTCCTCGTGCTCGGGCGTCTTGACGGTCTCGCCCTTCTTGGGATTGGTCGCCGACAGGATCAGGCCACCGTGCATCGCCAGGGCCAAAGTCGTCGTGAAGAAGAACGTCACGGCCAGCATGTGGGCCGGGTTGTAGTGGAAGTGGAGATACTGGTAGCCGGTGTTGGACACCCAATCGAGGTGACTGAGGATGCCGTACGGGAAGCCGTAGCCCCAGGCGCCCATCAGAAGCGGCCGGATCACCACGAGGGTGAAGTAGGCGAAGATCGCCATCCCGAAGGCCACGGGCACGTGGTAGCCGATGCCGAGCTTGCGACAGATCTCGACCTCGCGCAGCGCCCAGCACACGAACGAGCCCAGCGCGCACATGGTGATGATCTGCCAGAGACCGCCCTCCTTGAGCGGCGCCAGCCGCAGGCCGTAGCTGATGTCGGGCGGCGCGATGTTGATCTGCCAGACGTTCCAGGTCGGTCCGATCGCCGCGCCGTAGATGACGAGCGCGGTGCCCAGTACCGTGAAGAACATCCCGACCACGCCGAAGAAACCGACGAAGAACGGCCCGACCCAGAAGTCGAACAGGTCGCCGCCGAGCAAGGTGCCGCCGCGGACCCTGTATTTGCGCTCGAAGCTCAGCATCGCCATGGCGGCTGCTCCTCAGTCAGGCCGGAGAAGAGGAAGGAAGGGTGACCGCGGCCCTCGCGCGCCGCGGTCCGGACCGGCGGTCAGGCCGGCATCTGCGGCAGGGCGAGCGTGATGGTATTCTCGGCCGCCTTGTTGTTTCTCGGGCCGTCCAGCCAGTTGAACCGGTCGGTCGAGAGCAGGATGAAATGGATCAGCAGCGCCAGGATGAAGAGGAAGGTGAACAGAGCCACCAGCGTGCGCCGCGGATCGAAGAGCAACCAAACCTTGTGCATCCGATCCTCCTCAGCCGATCATCGTGACGAGGGCGTGGGCCGCGTCGCGGACGCCCTCGAGAGAGGCGTAGCCCTGCGGTCCGGGGAGCCACGGACGCCACAGCCAGACGAGGATGTGGGCGACCACGGCGATCGCCGTGAAGATGAGGAAGCTCGTCAGGAAGATCGCGTGGAACTCCTTGGCTTCCGGTTCCGTCAGCCCGGACAGGCTGCTCGGTCTCTCTGTTGTGACGGGTCCACTCGCCATCGTTCAGACCTCCGTGTGTTGGCCGCGCCTCTGGCGAGACGCGACGGGTTCAGCCGCGATGCCTCTCGGCGATCACGGCCCGACTTCCCCCGCGTGACCGGACGGAAGCGTCTCGCTCAGGGGCGTGTCAGCCCATGAAGGCGAAGGGGATCGCCTGAACCGCCATGGCGCGGGCCTCGCCGAAGACCGAGCGGCGCGCCGGCGTCAGGCCCGGGCGGGCCGTCTCGCGGCTCGGCCGGAACCGGTTCAGCGCCGCGGCGGCGAGGAAGAACGGGTAGGTCGCCGCCAGGATCAGTCGGAACTGGACCGCCTCCTGGTGCTGGCGGCCGGTCGGGACCATCGTTCGCATCGTCAGGTCTCCTCTGGGTGAAACGGAAAGGCGGCTCATGCGGGGGCTCCCGCGACGAGGGCGGCCCGGGCGCGCGCCACGTGGGTGGGCGCCACGGCGGCGGCCTCGGTGTCGCGGGCGGCCCGCTCGGCGGCGTCGCGCAGGCGCTTGGCGGCGGAGATGCGGGCGAGCACCGGCTGGGCCTCGACCAGGGCGTCGAGCGCCTGCCGGGCGGCCTCGTCCCACGGCAGCTCGGCGTGGCGCCGGGTCGGAGTCGCCTCGACCTTGTCCATGTCGCGGGCGAGCGGCAGGATGTGGAAGAGGGTGTCGAACAGGGCGTTGCAGACCTCCTGAACCAGGTAGGTCGCCCCGGCGTAGCCCATGAACGGCGTGCCGGTGTGCCGCCGGATGATCGCGCCGGGGAAGGAGGCCGGGACGTAGGCCGCCCGGGCCCCGGTCTCGGCGAGGTACATCCGCTCGTTGAACGAACCGAACAGCACCAGGGGCGGCCTGGCCGCGACGGCGGCGCGGACCGCGGCGTTGTCGGGCTTCAGCCCGGCCGAGCGCCCGAAGGCGAAGTGGCAGGGCAGGCCCATCTCGTCTTCGAGGAAGTGGCGAACGCCGCGCGCGTAGGTCTCGGTGGCGACGATGCCGAAGCTCGCGGTGCCGAAGAAGTCCTGGGTCACCGAGCGCCAGAGATCCCAGACCGGCTTGATGGTCGTGTGCCGCTCCCGCTCGATGAACGGCTCGGGATCGAGGCCCAGGATCTCGCCGAGCGAGCGCAGGAACTTGGTCGTCGAGAGGATGCCGATCGGCGCCTGCAGGTAGGGCCGCCCAAGATCCTCGCAGAGCAGCCGGCCGAACTCCCGGTACAGGCAGATGTTGGCGTCGGCGTTGACGAGCTTCGGCACGTCGGCGAGGTGCGCGCCGAGGGGGAAAGTCAGGTTCACCTCGGCGCCGATCCCCTCGACCAGTCGGCGAATCTCGGCGAGGTCCGAGGGCATGTTGAACGTGCCGTAGGCCGGGCCGATCAGGTTCACCCGCGGCTTCTCGCCGGGCTTCTTCTCGGGCCGGGCCGGGATGCCCTTCTTGGCGAATCTCTTGGCGCCGTATTCCTGCCAGAGCCAGCGCATCGCCCGGTCGGCGGCCTGCCACTGGTCCTCGTCGATGGTGCGCGGCAGGAAGCGCTGGAGGCCCGTGCCCTCCGGTGTCACGCCGCCGCCGATCATCTCGGCGATGGAGCCGGTGACCACCACGCTGGGCTGGCCCGGATCGAGGGTCGCGTGGGCGCGCTTCATCGCGCCCTCGGTGCCGTGGCGGCCGAGCTCCTCCTCGGCGAGACCGGTGACGACGATCGGCAATTCGTGCGGCGGCAGCGCGTCGGTGTAGTGCAGCACCGAGGTGACCGGCAGGTTCTCGCAGCCCACGGGGCCGTCGATGACGACCTGCAGGCCCTTGATCGCCGTGAAGACGTAGACCGCGCCCCAGTAGCCGCCGGCCCGGTCGTGATCGAGGATCAGCATCAGGCCATCTCCCCGATCGGCGTCTTGGGGCCCTCGATCTTCGGTCCCTGGCGCTTCTGCGGCACCTCTTGCCAGACGCCGGCGGCGTGTCCGGTGCCGACGCCTTCGAAGAAGTCGCGCATGGCGTCGAACCGCGCCCTGTTGCCCAGCGCCGCGTTGATCACCGTGGCGAGCGAGCCCGCGCCGGCCGCACCCATCAGCGGGCGCGCCGAGATCAGGTTGGTGAAGTAGAGCGCCGGGGTGCCGCGCTCCTTGGCCCGCTGCACCACCGGCGTCGTGCCGATGGCGAGATCGGGCTTCAGCGACTCGAAGGCGTAGAGATCGTCCTCCAGCGAGGCGCGGTAATGCACCTGCGTGCCGCGGGCTTCCAGCCAGTCGCGATCCGCCTCTGACCAGGGCGTGCGCGGGCAGGCCGTGCCGACGTAGGGAACCTCGGCGCCGCTCTCGACGAGGAGGCGCGCCACGAGCAGCTCCGACCCCTCGTAGCCCGAGAGCGTGATCCGACCCCTGATCGGCATCGCGCCGAGCGCCCCGCGGATGCCGGGCAGGATCGTGTTCTTGGCCGCCTCGACGGTTGCCCGCGCGACCCCGCAGGCCTCGCCGATCCGGTCCAGCCAGTCGGCGGTGCCGTCAACGCCGACAGGGGCCGAGCCGACGATCGGGCGGCCCGCCGCCTCGAACTCGCGGATCGAGGCCGTGTAGAACGGGTGGATCGCCGCCACCGCGGCGCAGTCGAGGGCCGCGTAGAGTTCGCGCCACTCGCGGGTCGGCACCACCGGGCCGGCAGACAGCCCCAGCGGCTCCAGGAGCGATCCGATCACCACCGGATCGGCCGGGAAGACCTCGCCGAGGAGCGCCACGCTGGGGCGCTCGGAACGGCCACCGCGCGGCGCCGCAACGGGGCCCTGCTCGGCTTCCGAGCGCGCGACCTTCAGCATCGCGCCGGCCAGGACGTCCTTGGCCTCGGCGTGGGTCGGCACGCCGAAGCCCGGCACGTCGATGCCGATCACCCGGACGCCGTCGATCTCCTTCGGCAGCAGGCGCAACGGCACGCCGGACGCGGTCGGGACGCAGAGGTTGATGACGACGACGGCGTCGTACTCCTCCGGCTTCGCGGTGGCGTGGACCGCCTCGCGGATGTCCTCGAACAGCTTGCCGGTGACGAGCGTCTCGGAGTTGAACGGCACGTAGCCGACGCTGCGCCGCGCGCCGTAGAAGTGCGACGTGAAGGTCAGGCCGTACACGCAGCAGGCCGAGCCCGACAGGATCGTCGCCGTGCGCCGCATGCGCAGTCCGACGCGCAGCGAGCCGAAGGCCGGGCACATGCTCTGCGGCTGGTCGTGCGGTCCCTGCGGATAGTCGCTGCGGAGCTGCGCCAGGGTCTCCGACATGCCGGCGGCCTCGGCGGCCGCCACCATCGCGTCCTTGCCGGCGTGGCAGCCCAGGCCGTCGCTCTGCGCGGCGGCCACGTCGACGTTGGCCGGCGCCTGGCGGGCGCGGAGATCGGCGATGTCGAGGGAGACGGCCATGCGCGTCAGACCTCGTCGTAGACGACTTCGAGGGACGGCTTGGACACCTGGGCGACCCCGCACATGTCCTCGTGGGTCGCGGGGACCAGGACCACGTCGCGGCCGGTGGTCTCGCTGGAGAACAGGCCGAGCAGCCCGTCCTGCGTGAGCGGCGTCGGGCGATGCGGCGCGGCCTCGGCGACGTTCGCGGCGAGCTCCGCGAACAGGGTGCCCCAGCGCCCCTCCGGCTTGCCGATGATCTCGTAATTCGCGCTCTTGCGGCGGATGTCGTCGTCGGCCGGGATCGAGGCCAGGACCGGGATGCCGGCGGTCTCCGCGAAGGCCTGGGCCTCGCCGGTGCCGTCGTCCTTGTTGATCACGAGGCCGCCGACGCCGACATTGCCGCCGAGCTTGCGGAAATACTCCACCGCCGAGCAGACGTTGTTGGCGACGTAGAGCGACTGCAGGTCGTTCGAGCCGACGACGATGACCTTCTGGCACATGTCACGCGCGATCGGCAGGCCGAAGCCGCCGCAGACCACGTCGCCCAGGAAGTCCAGCAGGACGAAGTCGAAGCCCCATTCGTGGAAGCCGAGCTTCTCGAGCAGCTCGAAGCCGTGGATGATGCCGCGCCCGCCGCAGCCGCGCCCGACCTCGGGGCCGCCGAGCTCCATGGCGTAGACGCCGTCGCGCTTGAAGCAGACGTCGCCGATCGCGACCGACTCGCCCGCGAGCTTCTTCCTGGTCGAGGTCTCGATGATGGTCGGGCAGGCCTTGCCGCCGAAGAGGAGGGACGTGGTGTCGCTCTTCGGATCGCAGCCGATCAGCAGGACCTTCTTGCCCTGCTGGGCCATCATGTAGCTCAGATTGGCGAGCGTGAACGACTTGCCGATGCCGCCCTTGCCGTAGATCGCGATGATCTGCGTCTCTTTCTTCGCCGGCGCGGTGGCGACCGCGTCGGGCTCGATCGCGGCCTCGGCGCGGAGCTGGGTCGCTTGGGACAGGGCGGCCTTGTTGAGCTGAACGTTCACGCGGCGTCCCTCCAGTCGAGGATCATCTTCAGGCAGCCCGGATCCGCGAACGCGGTGCGGTAGGCGTCCTGGGCCTGTGCCGCCGGGGCACGGTGGGTGATCAGCCCGTCGAGCGAGAGCCGACCGTCGTCGATCAGCCGCGTCACCGCGGCCGTGTCCTCGGGCCGGAACTCCGCGGAGATCCGGATCCGGGCCTCGCGCATGAAGGCGGGCGGGAAGGCGAAGCTGAGGGGCGCCTCGTAGAAACCGGCGAGGACGATCTCGCCTCCCGGTGCCAGGCGGGCGATCAGGTCATCGAGGCCGGCGGCGTTCCCGCTGACATCCGTGATCGTCGCGTAGTCGCGGCGCGGATCCGCGTCGGGCGCAACGACGGCGTAGCCGTGGTCGCCCAACGCGCGGACGGGGTCGGTTTCCCAGACGGTGGGCGCGGCGCCCGCCGCCAGCGTCAGCCGGGCGAGCAGCCGGCCGAGCACCCCGTGCCCGACGATGAGCGGCGTCGCGCCGGGAACGAGGCGCCCGAGGGCGCGATGGGCGGTCGCTGCCAGCGCCAGGAGGCAGGCCCGCTCACCCAGGGCCCCGTCCACCGGCACGAGGCGCGCGGCCGGCGCGACCAGATGGGACGCCGCGCCACCGAACAGGCCGCGGACAGCGCCGAAGCAGCGGGCCCCCGGGACGTAGACGGTCTGGCCGACACGGACCGAGGCGCCCGAGTCCGCCTCCACGACGGTGCCGACCGATTCGTATCCCGGCACCAGCGGGTAGCCCATGCCCGGAAAGGGCGGCATCCGCCCCGACCAGAGCAGGCGCTCGGTGCCGGTGCTGATCCCGCTCCACGCCACTGCCACGACCGCGTCCGCATCGCCGGGCGGCGTCAGGACCAGGCGCTGAACCGAGAGGTGCTCCGGGTTTTCCAGAATGACGGCCAGAGCGTCCATGGCTGGAACTGTCCACCCTTTGCGTCGCGACTCTCTCCGGTACGAAGCCGCTTTGTGTCATCCTAGATAGACACAAGCTAGCGTCAAGTCACACTTACTTTTGGGCGCCCGTTTTTCGGGCTCTCAGCACCCGCGCGAGGAGAGGGCGTCGTGTCGGATGTTCGCGTGTGGCGGTGAATCCTGCGGCCGCGAGCATCGCGCGCAGTTCCTCGGCCCGGCGCGGTCGGCCGGAGCCCATCGCCAGGAGATAGAAACCGAAATAGGCGTCGCCGACCGGCTCCGCGCCCGGCGTCCCGGCCATCGGCTCCGCGATGAGCAGCGTGCCGCCCGGCGGCAGCGCCGCGTAGGCCGCGCCCAGCAGCGCCTGGGCCGGCGCGTCGTCGTGATCGTGGACGATCCGCACCAGCGAGATCGTGTCGGCGCCCGCGGGCAGCCCGTCGTGGAAGTCGCCGCCGCGGCAGGCAATCCTCTCGCGGAGGTCGGATTGCCCGAGGCGCGCGGCGGCGCGGTCGGCGACGGCCGGCAGGTCGAACAGGGTCAGGCGGGGTGTCGCGTGCCGCGCCGCAACCGCCCGCAGGAAGGCGCCCTCGCCCCCGCCGACATCCATGAGGTGCCGGACGCGCGACAGGTCGCAGGCGTCGAGCACGTCATCGGCGATCAGCGCCTGCGAGGCGCCCATCAGACTGCTGTAGGGGGCCACCGCGTGCGCGTCGCCCGCCGCCCCCGCCGCATAGGGCCAGTAGCCCGCGAGGCGGGTCGGCTGCGCCTGTCCGCGCAGCAGGGCGACCGGATCCGCGAGGTCGGCGTAGAGCAGCGCGTGATGCTCGATCATGGCGGCGATGCCGGGATTGCCGACGAGCGCGGCTCCCAGGTCGGCCAGCCCGAAACGGTCGCCCGACAGGGCGCGCAGCAGCCCGAGGGACTCGGCGGCGCGCAGCAGGCGTCGCGCTGCGTCCGGCGGAAGGTCGAGCCGCCGCGCCAGCGCGTCGACGGTCAGGGGGCCTTCGGCCAGGATCGCGAACAGGTCGAGGCGGATGCAGGCGGTCAGAACCTGCGCGTAGACGAAGCCGGCGCAGAGGTCGAACAGCGCGCGCGTGTTGCGCTGTGCGACGCGGCGCGTCAGCGGAAAACCCGCCGCCCAGCGCTGGAAGCGGGGGCTCGCGACCAGGCGATTGCGCCACGCGAGCCACCTGTCCGCCCAGGCGGACGGGGCAGGCGGCACCGTGCCGGCTCCGGGGAGCGATCCGGCGCTCAGGCCACCACCGACCGCAGGCTCGCGGGCAGGAACAGCCGCGCCTGCGCCTCGATCTCGGCGGTGAGCGCGGCCGCGCCCGGACAGGCCGGGATCGCCGCGACCGCCTCGCGTGTCAGCCGGGACAGGCGCTCCATCGCCCCGCCGGTGCCCAGGAGGGCTGCGGCGTTGGGGCGGCCCAGCGTCGCGTCGCGCCCGGCGGGCTTGCCGATCTCCTCCTGCCGGCAGGCGACGTCGCGCAGGTCGTCGGCGACCTGATAGGCCTCTCCCAGGCACTCGCCGAGGCGACGCCAGGGCTCCGGCTCAGCCCCCGCCGCGGCAGCGCCTGCCACGGTGGCGGCGGCGAACAGCGCGCCGGTCTTCGCCTGCTGGTAGTCGCTCAGGCTGATATGCGCCTCCGATTCCCAGGCCTGCCCGGCCGCGATGCCCGACGGCGACCCGGCGGCGCGGCCGAGAAGCCCGACGAGGCGGCCGAGGCGCGCCGGATGCCGCCCGACGGATCGCGCCAGGGTCTCGAAGGCGAGGACGATGAGGGCGTCGCCGGTCAGGACGGCGATCGGCTCGCCGAAGGCGACGTGGACGGAGGGCTTCTGCCGCCGCATCGGCGCGTCGTCGAAGCACGGCAGGTCGTCGTGGACCAGGGAAGCGCAGTGCAGGAACTCGATGGCGGCGGCGGCCGCGACGGATCCTGCCGGGTCGTCGTCGCCGCAGGCGCGGGCCACCGAGAGGCACAGGCGCGGTCGGATCCGGTGGCCGCCGGGAAACACCGCGTAGCGGAGAGCCTCCGCCAGGAGGGGCGGCGCGCCGGGCGCCTCCGCGTGCGCAACGGCGCGATCGAGCGCCATCTCGATCCGCTGACCGGACTCCATCGCGTTGCCTCCCGTGTTGTATGCGGTTGTCAGCAACAGGTGTCATTTCTTATTGACACTTCGGCGAGGCGAGATCAATCCCGTGGTCGGGGGAGTTCGGAGCGGCCGTGGCGCAGGAGCGCGTCATCGTGATCGGTGCTGGGATCGGTGGCCTCGCCGCCGCCCTGCGGCTCGCCCATGCCGGTGTCGACACGACGGTTCTCGAGCGCGCGCCGCATCCCGGCGGGAAGATGCGCGCCGTCCCGGTCGGAGATCGCGCCGTCGAGGCCGGTCCGACCGTGTTCACGATGCGCTGGGTCTTCGACGAGCTGTTCGCCGAGTGCGGCGCCGAGCTCGGCGACCGCGTCGCCCTGGCACCGGCGCGGCTCCTCGCCCGCCACGCGTGGAGCCGGGACGAGCGTTTGGACCTCTTCGCCGATATCGACGCGTCGGCGGACGCGATCGCGGCCCTCGCGGGACCGCGCGAGGCGGAGGGCTACCGGCGCTTCTGTGCCCGGTCGGCCGAGGTCTACCGCACCCTCGAGGGTCCGTTCATCCGCGAGGGCCGGACTGGGCCCGCCGGCCTCGCGCAGCGGGTCGGGCTGTCGGGCCTCGGCGATCTCTGGCGGATCCAGCCCTTCGCGACCCTCTGGTCGGCGCTGGGCGCGTATTTCCGCGACCCGCGGCTGCGCCAGCTGTTCGGCCGCTACGCCACCTATTGCGGCGCCTCGCCCTTCACCGCGCCGGCGACGCTGATGCTCGTCGCCCATGTCGAGCAGGCCGGCGTCTGGACCGTCGCGGGGGGGCTCAGCGGCCTCGCGCGGGCGGTGGCCGATCTGGCCGCCCAGCGGGGCGCGACCTTCCGCTACGGCGCGGAGGTCGCGCGGATCCTCACGGACGGCGGCCGGGTCACCGGCGTGCGCCTGACGGACGGCGCGACGGTGGCCGCCGACCACGTCGTCTGCAACGCGGACTGCGCGGCCCTGGGTGCGGGCCTGCTCGGGCCCGAGGCCGCCGCGGCCGGCGAGCGGCTCGCGCCCGGCGAGCGCTCGCTCTCCGCCGTCACGATCTGCGCGGAGGCGGAGTCCGCGGGTTTCCCGCTGGCGCACCACACGGTCTTCTTCTCGCGCGACTACCGGGCCGAGTTCGACACGCTCCTGCGCGCCCGTCGCCTGCCCGACGACCCCACCGTTTACGTCTGTGCCCAGGACCGGGACGCGGCGGGTGCCGCGCCCCAGGGGCCGGAACGTCTGCTCCTGCTCGTCAACGCTCCGGCGGACGGCCGGGAGCGACCGCTCACGCCGCCGGAGACCGAGAGATGCGAGAGGAACCTGTTCCGCCGGCTGGAGGCCTGCGGGCTCACCCTGGACTTCACGTCGTCGGCGGTCACGACGACGCCGCGGGACTTCGACGCCCTCTTCCCCGGGACGGGCGGGGCCCTCTACGGACGGGCGGCGCAGGGCTGGGCGACGACCTTCAAGCGCGCGGGCGCGCGGACGGCGCTGCAGGGCCTGTACCTCGCGGGGGGCTCGATCCATCCGGGTCCGGGCGTGCCGATGGCGGCGCAGTCGGGGCGGCTGGCAGCGGCAGCGATCCTGGACGACCGCGATTCGATGGCGCGGTCGCGCGGGGCGGCTACGCGTGGTGGTACGTCGATGCGGTGAGCGACGACGGCCGCCAGGGCCTCACGATCATCGCCTTCATCGGCAGCGTGTTCTCGCCCTACTACGCCTGGAGCGCCGAGAAGGACCCCTTCGCCCACTGCGCCATGAACGTGGTGCTCTACGGCGACCGCGGCCGCTTCGCCATGACCGAGCGCCGCGCCGCCAGCCTGTCGCGCAGCGCCGACCACATCGCCGTCGGACCCAGTGCCATGCACTGGGACGGCACCGCGCTGACGGTGCGGATCGACGAGCGCGGAGCTCCCCTGCCCCGCAGGATCCGCGGCACGGTGCGCCTCGAGCCGCGCGGGTTCACGGGGGGCCCGTTCCATCTCGACCGGGCTGGCCGCCACCGCTGGTGGCCGATGTCGCCGTCCTCGCGGGTCGAGGTGGACTTCGACCAGCCAGACCTCCGCTGGAGCGGCAGCGGCTACTTCGACACCAACGACGGCGACGAGCCCCTGGAGGTCGCGTTCGCGCGATGGACATGGTGCCGGGCCGATCTGCCGGACGGCGCGGCGATCCTGTACGACGTGCATCACCGCGACGGCGGCGGTCAGAACCTGTCGCTCAGGTTCTCCGCCGACGGCAGCCGCCGCGAGATCCGGCCTCCGCCCGGCGCGACGCTTCCGGCGACGCGCTTCTGGCGGATGCCGCGCGAGACCCGCAGCGACGGCGGCCGATCGCGGGTGCTCGCGACCTACGAGGACACGCCGTTCTACGCCCGCTCGCTGCTCGCCTCGACGCTCTGCGGCGAGCCGGTGCGGGCCATGCACGAGAGCCTGTCGCTCGACCGGTTCCGAAACCCGATGGTGCGGCTCATGCTGCCGTTCCGGATCCCGCGGCCGCTGGCGCGGTGAGAGTGCGGACGTCGACGCCGCCGGTCCCGGATGGCTGCCGGCCCGGGGCGGCGCTCCACGGCCGGACGCGTCCGGCGACGCAGGCGAACGTCGCGAGGCTCAGCACGAGGCCGAGCGGGAATCCGGTCAGCCCCGCCGCCTCTCGGACGACCGCGAAGAGCGGCACAGCGCACAGGAGGGCCCGCTCGTGCGGCCGCAAGCCGCCGGCTTGGTGCGCGGCGAGCGCCAGCAGGAGCGCGGCCGGCACGAGGGGCGCCAGGTCGTAGACCGGGAGGTAGGGCGACAGCAGCGGTGCGGAGACGACGAGCGCGGCCGCCCGGAGCGTCGGGTCGGTGGGCCGGCACCAGGCGCGGCAGGCAAGGCCGAGCGCCAGCGCGGCGACGATGCCCTGCGCCGTCCAGGCGACGGCCATCGACCCGCCGAGCAGGCGCACCGCTCCGAACGCGCTGGCATTGAGGTCGAGGCCCGCCGCCGCGTTCTGCAGGATGATCCGGTTCGTATCCCCCAGCGTTCCGAAGAAGCCGATCCAGGGCGCCGTCCCGAACAGCGCGAGGGACGCGAGGCAGAGGGCCAGCACCGTCGAAACGCAGGCGGCCAAGCAGTCTCGCCGCCCCGTCACCAGCAGGAGCAGGGGGGCCAGCGCCGCGAAGTGCGGCTTGTAGGCCAGCAGGCCGAAGCAGAGCCCGGCCAGCCACGGGCGGCGATCGGCGAGGACCGCGCCGAGGGTCAGCAGCGACGCGGTGAACAGGCCGTTCTGGCCGTAGGCGAGGTTGCCGAGCACCAGCGGGTGCGCGAGCGCGACGACGGCCGCGTCCCGCCGGCCGGCCGCTACCCGCATCGCGAGGGCGAACAGGGCGAGGGAGAGCGCGGTCCAGAGCAGGTAGGCCGGCCGCAAGTCCAGCAGCGCCATCGCGGCCGCCGGCAGGAGGAACACCGGCGGATAGTGCCAGGCGAACCGACATTCCTGACCGCAGGCCGCCTTCAGGTTCGCCAGATGCACCGGCAGGTCGTAGGGCTCAGCTCCACGACCTGCCAGTGCCGAACGGCCCGCCACCCAGACCTGGACGAAATCGTTGCCGAGCGGGTCGCCGTACCAGTTGCGTTGCGGCTCCGGGCCGGTGCCGTAGACCAGAAGGACCATGGCGAGGCCGAACGGGACCAGCACCCAGGCCGCCCGCCTGGCGAACGCTGACAGACGGGCGTCGCTGCTCAGGAGATCGGCGAGATCTGACCAGAGCGCGGCGGCGCGTGCGGTCGGTGGGCCCGGCGCGCGGGTCTCGATGGGCGCAGGCATGACGGAGGATTTCCGCGACCGGATTCCGCGACAGCCTAGGCGCGCGCGGTTCCGGGCCCGTTAACAGGGGTGTTTGCGGCCCGGCCCGGCTTGTGCAAGAGGGCGGCGGCTGCGATCCTCGCGCCGTCAACCGGGGCGATCACATCGATGCGACTGGACGAGCCGTCATCGGCCCCGCGCGTCCTGATCTACAGCCACGATACCTTCGGGCTCGGGCATCTGCGCCGCTCGCGGGCGATCGCCAACGCGATCGTGGCGAGCAACCGCAGCGCCCGGGCGATGATCGTCTCGGGCTCGCCGGTGGTCGACCGCTTCGCCTTCGCGCCGGGTGTTCGCACGGTCCGGCTGCCGCCGGTGACCAAGTTCGCCGACGGCGGCTATGCCAGCCTGGACGGCGCGACCCCGCTGGCGCGCACCGTCGAGCAGCGCTCCGCGATCATCGCCCAGGCCTGCGCCGCCTTTCGGCCCGACCTGATCATCGTCGACAAGGAACCGGCCGGCTTCCACGGCGAGCTGCTGCCTGTGCTGGAGCAGGCCGCCGAACGCGACATCCGCCTCGTCCTGGGCCTGCGCGACGTCCTCGACGACGCCGACCGCCTCGTCCCCGAATGGGAGCGCAAGGGTGCGGCCGAGACGATGGCGCGATTCTACGACGAGATCTGGGTCTACGGGCTGAGCCGCATCCACGAGCCCCTGGCGGCGCTGCCGATGGAGCCCGACATGGCCGCCCGCATCGACGCGCGCCTGATCTACACCGGCTATCTTCGCCGGGAGCTCCCGGAACGCCGCGCCGGCCGCGAGGAGCCGCCGGTGGCCGACGGCCCCTTCATCCTGGTGACGCCGGGCGGTGGCGGCGACGGGGCAGCCCTGATCGACTGGGTGATCGCCGCCTACGAGGCCGATCCCGCGATTCCCCTCCCCGCGCTCATCGCCTTCGGTCCCTTCCTCGATGCCGGGACCCGGGACGGGTTCGCGGCGCGCATCCGCCGCCTCGGCGACCGGATCGCGGCCATCACCTTCGACAGCGAGATCGAGTTCCTGATGCGCAAGGCCACCGGCGTGGTCGCTATGGGGGGCTACAACACCTTCTGCGAGATCCTGTCCTTCGACCGCCGGGCGGTCCTCGTGCCCCGGACCGAGCCGCGGCGGGAGCAGGCGATCCGGGCGCTCGCGGCCGAGCGGCTCGGCCTCGCGCGGGTGCTGATGGAGGCGGAAGGTCGGGCGCCGGCGCGCATGGCGACGGCACTCCGCGACTTGCCGGGACAGGACCCGCCGTCGCGGGTGCTGGTGCCGGGTCTGCTCGACGGCCTCGACGCGGTCGCGCGCCGCGTCAGGGCGCTCACCGCGCGCGGCGGCGCGGACGCCGCAGCCCGCCCGTGCCTGCAGGCCTATTCGTGAGCGCCAAGCGGGTCGCCGTGGTGCTGAAGGGCTATCCGCGGCTCTCCGAGACCTTCATCGCCCAGGAGTTGCTGGCGCTGGAACGGTGCGGCCTGGCCCTCGAGATCTGGTCGCTCCGGCGCCCGACCGACCGGGCGCGCCACCCGATGCACGCGCAGATCCGCGCCGGCGCTGCCTACCTGCCCGAATACCTGCGCGACGCGCCGCTGCGGGTGCTTCGCGGGCTGGGCGCGGCACTCCGCCGGCCGAACCTGCCCGCGCTGCTGGCGCTGTTCGCCCGCGATCTCCGGCGCGACCCGACGGCGTCGCGGCTGCGGCGCCTCGGGCAGGCACTGGTCCTCGCCCGGGAATTGCCGGCCGAGGTCGCCCATATCCACGTGCACTTCCTCCACACGCCCGCCAGCGTCGCCCGCTACGCCGCGCTCCTGACCGGGCGCCGGTGGAGCTTCTCGGCGCACGCCAAGGACATCTGGACGACGCCCGACTGGGAGCTGACCGAGAAGCTGCGCGACGCCGAATGGGGCGTGACCTGCACCCGCGACGGGCTCGCGCGCCTGCAGGCCCTCGCGCCGGGCCGGACGCAGCTCGCCTATCACGGGCTCGACCTGGCGCGCTTTCCGGCCCCCCCGCCGCCGCGCGAACCGCGCGACGGGACGGATCCGGACCGCGCCCTCCGGCTCCTCTGCGTCGGCCGGCTGGTCGCCAAGAAGGGGCACGACGACCTCATCGACGCTCTCGCCGCCCTGCCCGCGCACCTGCACTGGCGGCTCGACCTGATCGGCGGCGGCGACCTCCGCGACGCCCTGGAGGCCCGGATCGCTGCCGGCGGCCTCGCGGAGCGGGTCCGTTTCCGCGGCGCGCTGGCGCAGCCCGCGGTGATCGAGGCCATGCGCGCGGCCGACCTCTTCGTCCTGCCGACGAAGCCCGCGCCCGGCGGCGACCGCGACGGCCTGCCGAACGTGCTGATGGAGGCCGCAAGTCAGGCGCTCCCGATCCTGGCGACCGCCTTCGCCGGCACGCCGGAATTCATCACCGACGGGGTCCACGGCGTCCTGGTCCCGCCCGGCGAGCCGGCGGCGCTCGCCGACGCTCTCACCCGTCTCGCGGGCGATCCTGGCTACCGCCAGCGGCTCGGCGCGGCGGCCTTGGCCCGGCTCGTGCAGGACTTCTCCGCGGAAGCGGCGATCGCGCTGATCGCCGGCCGGCTGCGCGCCTCCGCGGGTCTGCCGCAGGACGCGGCCGCCCACGAACCGGAGCTGTCCGCGTGCGCGTCCTGATCGCGGTCACGCATCTGCTCGGCGCGGGGCACCTCACCCGTTCGGCCGCCATCGCCCGCGCCTTCGCGGCGGCCGGCCACGAGACGATGCTGGTCTCGGGCGGCGTCCCGGCACCGATGGTCCGCTCCGACGGCCTGCGCCTCGTGCAGCTGCCGCCGCTCCGGATCGCCGGCACGGATTTCTCGACGCTGCTGGACCCCGACGGACACGCGGCCGGGCCGGCACTGCTCGAGCGCCGCCGCAGCCTGATGATCGAGGCTCTGGCAGCCTTCGGGCCGGACGCGGTCGTCACCGAGCTGTTCCCGTTCGGCCGGCGCGCCCTGGCGCCCGAGTTCATGGCATTGGTGGACGCGGCTCGCACCCGGCGGCGGCGCCCGCTCGTCCTCGCCTCCGTGCGCGACGTCCTCGTGGCCTCGACCAAGCCGCAGCGCATCGCCGAGTCGCACGCGCGGGTTGCGGACCTCTACGACGCCGTGCTGGTCCACGGCGATCCGGCGCTCATCCCGCTCGAGGCCTCGTGGCCCCTCGACGCGGCGACCGCCGCGAAGGTCCGCTACACCGGATACGTGGATGAGGGGACCGCTCCAGCGCCGGCCTCGCACCGCTCCGGCGTGCTGGTCGCCGCCGGATCCGGGCCGGCGGGGTTCGTCCTGCTGCGTGCGGCCGCCGATGCGGCCCGGCAGCGGCCGGATCTCGGCTGGCGGATCCTGGCCGGCCACGGCGTGCCCGAGGCGGCGCTGTCCCAGATCGGCCACGGTCTGGAGCCCGGCATCCTCGGTCGCGCCCGACCCGACTATCGCGCCCTCCTGTCCGGCGCCGCCGTCTCGGTCAGCCAGTGCGGCTACAACACGGCCGTCGATCTCCTCGTTACCCGGACACCTGCCGTCCTGATACCCTTCGAGGCCGGCGGCGAGACCGAGCAGCGCCTGCGTGCCGAGCGCCTCGCCGCCCGGCGACTCGCCCGGGTGCTGCCCGAATCGGCGCTGACGCCCGAGAGCCTGGTGCAGGCCATCGCGTCGCAAAGTGCCCTCCCGGCGCCCGGGGACCACAGGATCGATCTGGACGGCGCCGCCCGTACGGTCGCGCTGGCCGAGGCGCTGCACGCGGGCGAGCGCGGGCGGCGCGGCCGCCTCCCGGCAGCGTATCCGGCCTTCGACGCCGTCCACCGCGCCCTCGATGCCGTCGCGGCGCGGGGCCAGCGCGTTCGGCTGTTCTGGCGCGACGACGACGCGGTCGCGGGTGGTCCGCAACTCGACCGGCTCGTCGCTCTCGCCGCAGGGCACGGCGTCCCGCTGCTCCTCGCCGCGATCCCGACCAAGATCGAGTCCTCCCTCCCGCGGCGGCTCGAAACGGCTGCCGGCGTCTCGGTCGCCGTCCACGGCCGCGCCCATCGCAATCATGCCCCGCCGGGCGAGAAGCGGGCGGAGTTCGGCGCGCACCGGCCCCTCGAGGCCCTGATGGCCGACGCCGCTGCCGGACTGCAAATCGCCCGGCAGCGGCTGCCGGAGGCGTCGCTGCTGCCGGTTTTCGTGCCGCCGTGGAATCGCGTCGCGCCCGACCTCGCCGCCGCCCTCCCGGATCTCGGCTATCGCGGCCTCTCGGCCGTGCCGGGTCCGCCGATCCCGGGGCTGCTCCGCCTCGACGCCACCCTCGACCCGATCGACTGGCGTGGCACCCGGGGCTTGATCGATCCCGACTGCCTGCTGCGCGGCCTCGCCGCCGACATCGCCGGCGCGCCGGAGCGGCCGCTCGGCCTTCTCACCCACCACCGCATCCACGATGAGGCCGTCTGGGACTTCGTCGGCGCGCTGGTGGATAAGCTCCTGCGGCATCCGGCGATACAGGTCTTGGATCTTCGGGGACACTTCGGCGCGGCCGCGATGGACATGGGGCCGGCGGTTTCTAAGTCTCAGGTCTCACAGATCGCGAGGACGGGTTGAGCCCGCTATTGTCCATCCGCGACCTCGCGGTCGCGTTCCGCACGGAGAGCGGTCAATTCGAGGCCCTGCACGGCCTGTCCCTCGACGTCCGCCGCGGCCGGACCCTCGCGCTGGTCGGCGAGTCCGGCTCGGGCAAGTCGGTGACCGCGCAGGCGATCCTGCGGATCCTGCCGCCCGCCGCCGCCATCACCCGCGGCCGGATCCTGTTCCGGGACGGCGAGACCGAGACCGACATCGCGCGACTCCCGTCCGAGGGCGAGACGATGCGGGCGATACGCGGCCAGCGCATCGCGATGATCTTCCAGGAGCCGATGACCTGCCTGTCACCCCTCCACACGGTGGGCGACCAGATCGGCGAGGCGCTGCGGATCCATACCGGGGCGGACCGCAAGGAGGCCGATGCCCGGACCGAGGAGGCTCTCGCCCGGGTCGGCTTCCCCGACCCGCATCGCGCCCTGCGGACCTACCCGTTCGAGCTGTCCGGCGGCCTGCGCCAGCGCGCCATGATCGCCATGGCGCTGATCCTGAAACCCGCGCTCCTGGTCGCCGACGAGCCGACCACCGCCCTCGACGTCACCACGCAGGCCCAGATCCTCGCCCTGCTGGCCCGGCTCCAGGACGAGACCGGGATGGCGATCCTGCTGATCACCCACGATCTCGGCGTGGTCGCCAACATCGCCCACGACGTCGCCGTCCTCTACCGCGGGCGCCTCGTCGAGGCGGGTCCGCGCGACACGGTGATGCGCGCGCCGGGGCACGCCTACCTCCGCGCGCTCCTCCACGCGGTGCCGCGGTTCGATATGGCGCCCGGCGAGCGGCTGACGCCGATCCGCCCGGCCAAGGCCGAGATCCCGCCCGGCCAGGCTCCCGCGCCCCTGGCCGGGCCGATCCTGCAAGTGGAGGGTGTGAGCAAGAGCTTCACGCTGCGTGCCGGTCGGCTGTGGCAGAAGCCGCGGATCGTCCACGCCGTGTCCGACGTCTCCTTGAGTTTGGCGGCGGGCCAGACGCTGGGGCTCGTCGGCGAGTCCGGGTCGGGCAAGACCACGGTCTCGAAGATGATCATGCGGGCGCTCCGACCGGATTCCGGGCGCATCCTGTTCGACGACGGCAGCGGCCCGCGGGACGTCCACGGCCTGAGCGGCGACGCACTCTTCGCCTATCGCCGCACGGTCCAGTTCGTGTTCCAGGACCCCTACGCGTCCCTCGATCCGCGCATGACAGTCCGGCAGATCCTGTCGGAGCCGATGGAGATCCACGGCGTCCCGGCGGCGGAGCGGCGGGAGCGCTGCCGCGCCCTGATGGCCATGGTCGGCCTGGAGCCGAGCGGTCTCGGCCGCTACCCGCACGCCTTCTCGGGCGGGCAGCGGCAGCGCATCGGCATCGCCCGGGCGCTGGCCCCGAAGCCGCGGCTGCTGGTGCTTGACGAGCCGGTCTCGGCCCTCGACGTCTCGGTCCAGGCGCAGATCCTGAACCTGCTCAAGGACCTCCAGGCCGCCCTGGGCCTCTCCTACCTCATCGTTTCCCACAATCTGGCAGTGATCGACTACATGGCGGACACCATCAGCGTGATGTGCCGGGGCCGCATCGTCGAGGAGGCGCCGCGCGCGGCCCTGTTCCGCCGGCCCGTCCATCCCTACACGCGGGCGCTGCTCGCCGCCGTGCCCGATCCGAGCCTGGACCATCCCCTGGATTTCGCGGCCGTCGCCGCCGACCGCAACGACCCGACCCGCTGGGAGGAGCCCTTCCGCCTGGCTCCCGACGAGGCCGGCGCGATGCGCGCGGTCGAGACCGGCCACCGGGTGCGCTTCGGCGCCGCCCCCAGGGCGGAGGCCGCGTGATGCAGGCCCGGCCGCCCGTGATGCTGGAGCGCCTGCGCCGCAAGGTGCTGTCGCCCTTCTTCGACCGCCTGGGCTACGACCTCGTCCCAGCCGCCCCCGACTGGAGTCACCGGCCGACCTCGCCGCGCGAGGTGGCGACCCTGCTCGAATCGGCAGCCGCCATCCTGGAACGCGATCTCGCCGCCGCCGGCCTCGTCCCCGACGGCGACGTGCTCGGGCAGGTCCGGGCGTTCTGGGATCTGATTCCGACAGCCCCCGTCCGGCAGCGGCGCGGCGGTAGCGGCTTCAACGGCGCGCTGCAGCTCTACGTCGCCATGCGCGCGCTGCGGCCCGACTTCGTGATCGAATCGGGCGTCTTCCGAGGCCTCACCACCTGGGTGATCCGGCAGGCCCGCCCGCGGGCGCGGATCTTCTGCCACGATCCGGACCTGTCGGGCCTCCAGTACCGCGACCGGCAGGCGCGCTACAGCACCGCCGACTGGTCGACCGCCGACTGGGCTGTGCTCGACCCGGCGCGGACGGTGGCGTTCTTCGACGACCACGTCGCGCAGGGCCGGCGGGTCGTCGAGGCGCAGGCCCGTGGGCTGACCCGACTGCTCTTCGACGACGACGCGGCCGGGCACCGGATCCACGCCCATGGTGGCCCCGCGCATCCGACCATCGCGATGATCACCGGGCCCGAGCGCAGCCCGGAGCCGATCCGCTGGACGCGGAACGGCCGCCACTTCGAGCAGCCGGCCGACGACGCCCTGGTGCGGCAGGCCGCCGGGCTGATCGCCCGGTCCCACGCGTTCGACGACCTGCACAGGGCGACCGGCTACTCGCCCGCGCGGCTCACCTCCGTGACCTTGCGGGGCAGCCCATGACGACCTGGGACCCCGGGGACGTCGTCCCGTCCGCTCTCCCGCACCGGAACGTAGGCGACAGTACCGTGTCCCGCCGCGCCCTCCTCGCCGGGCTCGGCGCCGCGGCGATCTGGGCGCGTGCGCCGTCGCGGGCCTTCGCCGACACCCCGCCGGCCGACGCGCCCGGGCTGCCGGCCACCCCCTACGTGGCCGACCTCGCCGCCCACGGACGCCGCCTCGGCAGCGCCGGCGGCACGATCCGGACCCTGATCGCCAAGGCACGGGACGTCCGCTACCTGTCGGTCTACGGCTACACCCGCCTCATCGGCTACGATGCCGATCTCAACCTGCGGCCCGACGTGCTGGAGCGCGTCGATGTCGAGGGCGGCCGCTTCACCTTCACGCTTCGCCAGGGCCACCGCTGGTCGGACGGGCACCCGTTCACCACGGAGGATTTCCGCTACTACTGGGAGGATGTCGCCAACGAGAAGGCGCTGAGCCCCGACGGGCCGCCGGCCTTCTTCCGCGTGGACGGCAAGCTGCCGACGGTCGAGTTCCTCGATCCGGTCACCGTCCGCTACAGTTGGGATCGGCCGAACCCGATGTTCCTGCCGGCCCTGGCGGCGCCGCGCGACCCGCTGATCTACCGGCCGTCGCACTACCTCAAGCCGTATCACGCCCGCTACATCGGGAAGGATGCGGCCGACGCGAAGGCCAAGGCGCTCAAGCTCCGCAGCTGGGCGGCCCTGCACAATCGTCTCGACGACAATTACGAGCTGAACAACCCGGACTGCCCGACCCTGCAGGGCTGGGTGCCGCGGACCCGCTCGCCGGCCACCCGGTTCCGGTTTGAGCGCAACCGCAGCTACCACCGGGTCGACACGGCTGGCACGCAGCTGCCCTACGTCGACACGATCGTGATGGACGTGGCCTCCCAGGGCCTCTTGGTCGCCAAGACCAACGCAGGCGAGGCGGACCTGATGTTCCGCGGCCTGATGATGCCCGATATCCCGAGTCTCAAGGAGGGTGAGGCGGCGCATCGCTATCGCACCAACCTGTGGCCCGTGGCCCGCGGCTCGGAGATCGCGCTCTACCCCAACCTCACCACGACGGATCCGGCGTGGCGGCAGCTCAACCGCGACGTGCGTTACCGGCACGCCCTGTCGCTCGCCATCGACCGGCGCACCCTGAACAACACGCTCCTGTTTGGCCTGGGTACCGAGGGCAACGACACGATCGTGCCGGAGAGCGCGCTGTTCGAGCCCGAGATGCGGACCCTCCACGCAACCTACGACCCGGCCCGGGCCGCCAAGCTGCTGGACGAGATCGGGCTGACGGCCCGCGACGGGTCCGGCACCCGGCTGCTGCCCGGCGGGCGCGCGCTGGAGCTGGTGGTGGAGAGCGACGGCGAGGCCGAGATGGTGCTCGACGCGCTGCTCCTCATCACGGAATTCTGGCGCGAGGTCGGCATCCGCCTGATCACCAAGCCGCAGGAGCGCACGAACCTGCACCGGCGCTCCATCGCGGGTGTCACCGTCATGGTGGCCGCCCAGGGCCTCGATCTGGCCGTCCCGACCGCGATCATGCCGCCGACCGAGCTGAGCCCGGCCCAGCCGGAGCACTATTCCTGGCCGTTGTGGAGCATGAACGTCGAGAGCCGCGGCAAGAGCGGCGAGCCCTGCGACGTCCCGGAAGTCCAGCGCCTCATCGAGCTCGACCGGGAGTGGCGCCACACCGACGATGCCGGCCGGCAGGCCGCGATCTGGCGCGAGATGCTGATGAACCACGCGCGCAACACGTGGGTGATCGGCACGGTGGCGGGCGCGCTCCAGCCGGTGGTCGGCGCCGATCGCCTGATCAACCTCCCGAAGCGCGCCCTCTACTCCTGGGAGCCCACCGCGATGATCGGCGTGCAGCGCCTCGACGAGCTGTTCTGGGACAAGGGCGCCGAGCCTGGCGCCGACAAGCGCGCGGAGGCCCGGTGATCGCCCAGATCCTTCGCCGCGTCGTCACCATGGCGGTGACGCTGCTGGTCATCTCGGCCCTCGTCTTCGTGATCATCAAGCTGCCGCCCGGTGACTACCTGACCAACCGGATCATGGAGCTGCGGGCCACCGGCGACGCCAGTTCCGTGGCGAAGGCCGAGCTGCTCATCAAGCAGTACGGGCTCGACCGGCCGGTCTGGCAGCAATACCTGATGTGGATCGGCGTGCTGCCCGGGTCGGTCGGGTTCTCGGGGCTGCTTCAGGGCGACTGGGGCTGGTCGTTCGAGTACGACAAGCCGGTGGCGGACGTCGTCGGCGACGCCCTGTGGCTCACCCTGCTGATCAACCTGACGGCGGTGGTGTTCGTCCACCTCGTGGCGATCCCGGCGGCGATCTACTCCGCGACGCACCGCAACACGTTCGGCGACGCTGTCGTCACTCTGCTCGGCTATGTCGGCCTCGCGGTGCCGGGCTTCCTGCTCGCCCTGATCCTTCTGTTCTACGCCAACCGGTGGTTCGGGCTGTCGATCGGCGGTCTCTACGATTCGGCCCTCACCAACCAGCCCTGGACCTGGGAGAAGCTCCGCTCGCTCATGGCGCACCTGATCGTGCCGACGCTGGTGATCGGCCTCGGCGGCACCGCGGCCATGATCCGGCGCATGCGCGCCAACCTGCTCGACGAACTGGCCAAGCCCTACACCGTCACCGCCCGCGCCAAGGGTCTGCCGCCCCTGCAGGCGCTGCTGAAATACCCGTTCCGGATGTCGCTGAACCCGTTCGTGGCGGATATCGGCAATCTGCTGCCGCACCTCGTCTCGGGTTCGGTGCTGGTCTCCCTGGTGCTCAGCCTGCCGACCGTCGGGCCGCTGCTCCTCGAGGCCCTGCGCAGCCAGGACCAGTTCATGGCCGGGTTCATCCTGATGTTCGTCGCGGCCCTGACCCTCGTCGGCATGCTGATCTCGGACCTGATCCTGGTCTGGCTCGATCCGCGCATCCGCATGGGCCTGCGATGACCCGCCCCGCGATGACCGACGCGCTTCCCGCATCCGGACATTTCGTCGATCCGGCACCCTTCGAGCCCGAGGCCCGGGCCGAGAGCACGGTCGCCACGGCCTCCGCGTGGCGGCTCATCCTCCGGAAGTTCCTGCGCCACCGCCTCGCCGTGGCCTCGGCCCTGATCCTGCTCGCGCTCTACGCCACGGTACCGTTCGTCGAGCAGCTCGCGCCCTACGGGCAGGCCCGCCGCAACGGCGATTTCCTCTACGCGCCGCCGCAGCGCGTCCACCTGTTCCACGAGGGCCGCTTCGTCGGGCCGTTCGTCTACCCCTACCGGGCCCACCTGGACCTCGACACGTTCCGCCGGGACTACAAGGTGGACGCGTCCGCCCCGCAGCCACTGCGCTTTCTCTGCCGGGGCGATGGCTACGACTGGCTCGGGCTCGCCCACACCGATCTGCATCTCGTCTGCCCGCCGGAGAACGGCACGCTGTTCCTCCTCGGCACCGACAAGCTCGGGCGCGACCTGTTCTCGCGCATGATCTACGGGGCGCGGATCTCGCTCACCATCGGCCTCGTGGGCGTCGCCATCTCGTTCGCGCTGGGGCTCTTCTTCGGCGGCATCGCGGGCTATTTCGGCGGTATCGTCGATGCCGGGGTGCAGCGGCTGATCGAGGTGGTGCGCTCCCTGCCGGAGCTGCCGCTCTGGCTCGCCCTGTCGGCGGCGCTGCCGCCGAACTGGAGCCCGCTGCTGATCTTCTTCGGTATCACGGTGATCCTCGGCCTGCTCGACTGGCCGGGGCTGGCGCGGGCGGTGCGCGGCAAGCTCCTGGCCCTGCGCGAGGAGGATTACGTCCAGGCCGCCGAGTTGATGGGCGCCTCGCCCACCCGTGTGATCGGCCGGCACCTGATCCCCAACTTCATGAGTCACCTGATCGCCTCGGCGACCCTGTCGATCCCGACCATGATCCTCGGCGAGACAGCCCTGTCATTCCTGGGCCTCGGCCTCAGACCGCCGGTGACCAGCTGGGGCGTGCTGCTCAACGAGGCGCAGAATCTCGCGGCGGTGCAGCTCTATCCCTGGTTGCTGCTGCCGGTCCTGCCCGTGCTGGTGACCGTGCTCGCGTTCAACTTCATGGGTGACGGTCTGCGCGACGCGGCGGATCCGTATCACTGACGGGAGGCGCCGCGCTGGGCGGGCCTACCCGGCGAGCGGCAGCGGCGCGATCCGCGTCGGGGCGGCGACGCCCTTGCGCTCCAAGAGGCCCGGCGGCGGCACGGGGGCGTCGATGGTGCAGACCACGCCGGTCGGCTCGTAGCTCAGCACGACCTCGCCGGCGAGCTCGCGCGCCAAGCTGCGCTCGATCAGGCGCGAGCCGAATCCGGTCCGTGTCGGCTTCTTGACCGGCGGGCCGCCGCGTTCGGACCAGCGGAGCGAGAGCTGCATCTCCTCCAGGCGCCGCACCGTCCAGGAGATCTCGACCGTGCCGCCCTCAGTCGAGAGCGCGCCGTACTTGACGGCGTTCGTGCCGAGCTCGTGCAGGGCCATGGCGATGGACAGCGCCAGCCGCGGCGGCAGACGCAGGGCCGGTCCCGAGACCTGGAACCGCGAGGTCCGGCCGTCGCCGGCCTCCAGCGGCCGGATCGCGTCCGCCACGACGGCGGAGAGTTCCGCACCCTCCCAGCTCTCCCGGGTGAGGACGTCGTGCACCCGCGCCAGGGCGAGGAGGCGCGCCTCGAAGGCGGCGCGCGCCGCGTCGGCCTCCGCGCCCTCCAGCCCGCGCAGGGACTGGGCCGCGATCGACTGCACCGTCGCGAGGGTGTTCTTCACCCGGTGGTTCAGCTCGTGGATCAGGAGCAGCAGGTGCTCCTCGGCGTTCTTCGTGTCGGTGATGTCGATGTTGCAGCCGGTGTAGCCCAGGAAGTTCTGGGCGTCGTCGAGCCGCGGCACGCCCTCGCACTGGAGCCAGCGCACCGCGCCCGTCCGGTCGATCACCCGCGCCTCGGTGCGGAACGGGATCCGGGCCTCGAACGCCTCGGTGAAGGCCGTCCGGAAGTTCTCCAAGTCGTCGGGATGCACGATCTGGTGCCAGCCGTCATCGTTGAACTGCGCGGCCGGCAGCCCGAACAGGTGCTCGAAATGGAGGTTGGCGAAGCTGACTGCGCCGGTCTCGTCGGTCATCCAGATCAGGGCCGGGGCCGAATCGGCCATGTGCCTGAAGCGCGCCTCGCTCTCGCTGAGGGCGCTCAGGCCGCGCTTGGTCTCGGCCAGCGCCCGGTCGCGCTCCTCCTCCCGCGTGCGCAGCCGCAGCGACGCCTCCGACAGCACGACCCCGAGCCGCTGGATCTCGTGCACCGGCGACGACACGCGCGGGATCGCCTCGCCCCGGGCCAGGGCTGGCCCGGACGCCGCCAACAACCGGAGGGGGCGCGAGACCCGCGACCAGAGGTTCACCGCCAGGAGCGACGAGGTGGCGAGCACCAGCAGGCCGAACCCCGCGAAGGCCCAGATCCAGCGCCGCACCCGCGCGTCGACGAGGGCCTGCGGGATGCTGGTCGCGACCATCCAGCCGGTGAGCCGCGAGCGCGCCTCGATCACCACCACCGGCTTGTGCTGGCGGTCCTGGCCCTCCCAGACGCCGGGCGTCGACGACTGCACCTGGCGGAGGCTGGCGAGGCGCTGCTTGCCGACCACCGCCTCGGGATCCGGCAGGCGCGCCAGGACGATGCCGGACCGGTCGCTGATCCCCGTCGTCCAGCCCGGGACGACCTCGCGGGACAGGATGCCCTGCAGGCGGGACAGGGGCACGGTGAAGCTCAGGATGTACCCGACCTCGCCGTCGACCATCACCGGCACGCCGACCGCGTAGGTGGCCTCGCCCGGCATCGGTCCGGGCACGTAGCCGCTCACCATGGCGCGCTGCGTGCCGCGGGCCAGATCCTGGTCGAAGGGAAGCGTGACGATCGGCATCGGCGCGCCGCGCGGCACGCCGGTGTTGACCACCTCCTGACCGTTGGGCCGGCGCAGGAGCACGTCCAGGTCGATCGATTCGCGGACGAGGCGCGCCTGGGCGTCGAACGCCTCGAACTCGCCCTGCCGGATCCGCGGCGAGGTCGCCAGCGTCTGCAGCACCGACACGAGGCCGGCGGTGTCGCGGTCCAGAGACAGGCCGATGCCGCGCACGTTCTCGCGGGCGTCCTGCTCGAACCGCGCCCGTTCCGCGGAGGCGTAGCGCATCAGTAGTATGCTGGTGAACAGCAGGCCGGGACCGATCAGCGCGATCACCAGCGCGATCAGGTAGACCTGGGTCGAGAAGCCGTTGCGCCCGAAGCGGTGCAGCCGCCGCGACAGCCAGGAACGGCGCGCGGGGATCACCGCGGGGACGCCCGCGCCCTCGGCATGATGGTCCGGACTCAAGCGGGGTCCGTCCCCGGCCCGCGGCGCCCCGCGGGCTCGTCGCCGTTCCCTCGCCTCATGACCGGTCGATATGACCGAGATCGCGCGCCGGGTCGAGGTGGTCGCGCACCCGCTGCTTCAGCGCCTTCACGTCCGGAAAGCCGCCGTCGCGCACCCGTTCCCACAGGAGGGCCGCGCCCAGCTCGATGCGGAAGGTGCCGCCGGTGGCCGGCACCAGGGCGACCTCGCCGAGGTCGTCCCGGAAGGTCGAGAGGAGTTCCTGCGCCATCCAGGCCGCGCGCAGCAGCCAGTTGCACTGCGTGCAGTAGGTGATCGCGACGCGCGGCCGGCCCGGCCCCGCCGCGCCCTCCGCCGTCACGTCGCTGCCGGGCTCCGCGCCCGCTGGGCCATCGTGCATGCCCGCAGAGCGCACCGGCACGGCGGCCTTGTCAACCTCGCCCGCGCACACGATGGCGAGCCCCAGGCCGGCTTCGGCTGCGCCGCGCCCGGGCGAACCGGGATCTGACAGGCCTTCCGGATGCTCGTCCGGTTGTCGCCAAACATCGCCGGCCACGCTTGACGGCGCGGCCTGCCGCGCACTAGAAGGCCCGCCACCGGGTCGCGGCGCCCCCGAGGGCGAGCGACGATGGCGTGCGCTCAGGCGACTCGCCGGTACGGACGGTTAGCACAGCGGTAGTGCGTTCCCTTCACACGGGAAAGGTCGCAGGTTCGATCCCTGCACCGTCCACCATTATCCCCCATCCCCCGAAGGTCTGATCCCGCCGCGCCCCGCGTCGGTTTGCCACCCGAAAACCGCGTGCTAAGGGCGCTCGATCGGTGAACGCATAAGCTTGGACCCGGCCCGATCCGGGTCGCAGGCCACGGGCAGGGGAAGGGCGGGAACAGCCATGAAGGATATCCTCGACAAGCTCGAAGAGCGTCGGGCGCAGGCCCGGCTCGGCGGCGGTGAGAAGCGCGTCGAGGCGCAGCACAAGCGCGGCAAGCTGACGGCGCGCGAGCGGATCGAACTCCTCCTCGACCACGGGTCGTTCGAAGAGTTCGACATGTTCGTGCAGCATCGCTCCACCGATTTCGGCATGGAGAAGCAGAAGATCCCGGGTGACGGCGTCGTCACCGGCTGGGGCACGATCAACGGCCGCACGGTCTTCCTCTTCTCGAAGGACTTCACCGTGTTCGGAGGCTCCCTCTCGGAGGCGCATGCCCAGAAGATCGTGAAGGTGCAGGACATGGCGCTGAAGATGCGCGCCCCGATCATCGGCATCTTCGATGCCGGCGGCGCGCGTATCCAGGAAGGCGTCGCGGCGCTCGGCGGCTACGGCGAGGTGTTCCGCCGCAACGTCATGGCCTCGGGCGTCATCCCGCAGATCTCGGTGATCATGGGGCCGTGCGCGGGCGGCGACGTCTACTCGCCGGCCATGACCGACTTCATCTTCATGGTCCGCGACACGAGCTACATGTTCGTGACCGGCCCTGACGTGGTGAAGACCGTCACCAACGAGGTCGTGACCGCCGAGGAACTCGGCGGTGCCAAGGTTCACACGACCAAGTCGTCGATCGCGGACGGGTCCTTCGAGAACGACGTCGAGGCGATCCTGCAGATCCGTCGCCTCCTCGACTTCCTGCCGGCCAACAACATCGACGGCGTGCCGGAGCTGGAGAGCTTCGACGACGTCAGCCGGATCGACGCGTCCCTCGACACGCTGATCCCGGACAACCCGAACAAGCCCTACGACATGGGCGAGCTGATCCGCCGCGTCGTGGACGAGGGTGACTTTTTCGAGATCCAGTCCGCCTACGCGCGCAACATCATCACCGGGTTCGGCCGGATCGAGGGCCGCACGGTCGGCTTCGTAGCCAACCAGCCGCTGGTGCTCGCGGGCGTGCTCGATTCGGACGCCTCGCGGAAGGCCGCGCGCTTCGTGCGCTACTGCGACGCCTTCGGCATCCCGATCGTCACCTTCGTGGACGTGCCGGGCTTCCTGCCGGGCACGGCGCAGGAGTACGGCGGCCTGATCAAGCACGGCGCCAAGCTGCTCTTCGCCTACTCGCAGGCGACGGTGCCGCTGGTCACCATCATCACCCGCAAGGCCTTCGGCGGCGCCTACGACGTCATGGCGTCGAAGCACGTCGGCGCGGACGTGAACTACGCGTGGCCGACGGCGCAGATCGCCGTGATGGGCGCGAAGGGCGCGGTCGAGATCATCTTCCGGAGCGAGATCGGTGATCCGGAGAAGATCGCGGCGCGCACCGGCGAGTACGAGGACCGGTTCCTCTCACCCTTCGTCGCGGCCGAGCGCGGCTATATCGACGAGGTGATCATGCCGCACTCGACCCGTCGCCGGATCGCCAAGGCCCTCGGCATGCTCCGCACCAAGAAGATGGAGCAGCCCTGGAAGAAGCACGACAACATCCCGCTCTGAGGCGGGTGCCCGGGCCGGCGGCTGTGGCCGCCGGCCTCAGCTCCGGTTGCTGTTCTCGATCACCGCGCACAGCGTCAGCGGACCCTTGTCGGACGAGACCATCGCCGAACAGGTGACCCGGGCACCGCCGAGGTCGACGTTGCTGTGCCGGAGCTTCGTGGCCGTCGCCTGGGCACGATGCGCCGCCTCGGTGATCACGGCGGCGTCGATGCCGGTCACCGCGTGCCCGGCGTGCCCGAACAGGTCGTAGTAGCGGTCCGGCGGGTTGGCGCCGCGAAACTGCGCGCCCACCGAGGACAGGTCCGGCCCGCCACAGGCCAGCGTCAGGGTCATGTCCGGACCGGCGGTGAAGCTGGCATAATCGCTCCGGCGCTCGGCCGTCTTGGCCTCCGTCTCGGCCGTGACCTTGTCGACCAGCGCGTCGCAGGATTGTGCCCGAGCGGCGCCGGCGCCGGCCGAGAGGGCGGTGAAGACGATGAGAGGCAGGAGCGCGCGCATGCCCGCGAGGTAGCGCGGCGATCCGGAAAGGCGAGCGGCGCGGCGTTCCGGCGCGCCTGGCCCCGCTCCGATCCGGATCAGGCGGATTCGCCCCGCCTCTGGACCAGGACGGGTCCCTCTCCGACGAGGAGGCGCCCCTTGAGGCGGGCGATGCCCTCGCGCTGCAACTCGCTGGGCGGGGAATGCGCGCCGGCCACCTGGGTCAGCATCGCGATCAGCTCGCCCCGCTCGGCCGGCGTCAGCGCGTCGCGCAGCAGCGGCGCCAGGGTGTCGGCGACCTGCGAGAACGGTAGCCGCGCCTGCGTATAGCCCCAGGCCCGCTCGAAGGTCGCGGAGATCCGATCCACAGCCAGCGGCGTCTCCATGTATTCGAGGATCCGTGTCTTCTCGCTGGCGGTCAGGGGGCTGCCCGTTCGGACCAGCTGGATCATCAGGATGACCGCCGCCAGGCGCGGATCGCGGACGCGCTGCAACGGCGTCCCCACGAGGTTCTCGAAGGTCGAGACAGCGCGGCGCTGGAGGCCCTTCGTGTCCCGGTTGACCTCCTGCAGGCCCTTCACGGTCCCGTGCGTCCGCAAGATCCAGAACAGTCCCGCAACGATGATCCCGATGAGGCCGAGCAAAATCGGCATGGGCGTACCCAGATCGAATCGACGCGGGACGATCTCACGGGCATCTCGGCGTGTCAAACCAGCGTCAATGCCTGACGATTACCGGAATGCATCGCGGATACGTGGACACAGGAAAAGAATTCATTGCGCGCGACCGAGGTGTACTTCGCTGATACATGGGTCAACAGTGAAGTTCGTTGCGCCCGCCGCTCAGCTGGCCGCCGCGGACGTGTCCGCCTTGCCGAGTTCGAGGAGAACGATCTCCGGCGGAACGCCCATCCGGACGGGGATGCGGCTCATCCCGAAGCCGCCCGAGACGATCATGTGGCGGCCGTCCTGGACGACGTGGCCGTAGGAATAGTCGTGCCCGCGCACCTTGCGGATGGCGGGCGCGTGGCCGAACAGGCGGACCTGGCCGCCGTGAGTGTGGCCGGCGAGGGTCAGCGACACGCGGTCGGGCACCGAGACGAAGATGTCGGGCTCGTGGGCCATCAGGATCACGGGCGCCGAGTCCGTGACCGCCTGCAAGGTTCGCGGCAGGTCCGCGAGGCTGAAGGTGCTCCACGCGTTCAAGAACGGCTGCTGGTCGCCGAGCCCGGCCAGCCAGAACGGCCGCCCGTCCTTCACGAGGCGCACGGCCTGATTCTCCAGCACCGGAATGCCCTGCGCCTCCAGCAGGCGCCGGACCGCCGGCACGCCGCGGCCGGCCCGCTGGACCGCGTGGTCGTCCCACCAATCGTGGTTGCCGAGGATCGCGTGCGTGCCGAGGGGCGCCTTGAGCTCGGTCATCATCCGGGCGAACTGATCGAGCGGCAGCTTGCGCCACGCGATGCGCCCGGCCGGGTAGTCGCCGAGCAGCAGGACCAGATCCGGCTCGAGGGCGTTGGTGGCCGCGACGATCTCCGCCACCCGGTCGAACGGCATGTACGGCTCGCAGATGTGGAAATCCGCCAGCACCGCCACCCGCAAGCGCAGCGCCGGATCCCAGCGCGGCAGGGTCGGCGCGTAGGACGTCACCACCAGCCGGTGCAGCGGCTCGACGTCGAAGGCGTAGACGCCCGTCGCGGCGGTCAGGCCGGCCCCCACGCCGAGCCCGCCCAGGAACTGCCGTCGGCTCGGCATGATCAGCATCGCGATACGACCTGTTGACTCGATAACCCGCCGTGTCCCGCTAGGCGCGCAGTCCGGCGAAAGCGGGGCGCGACCGACTCAACGGCCGCAGGACCCTGGCCCGAAACCGGTTGACGGAATGTGGCCTGCCGCCGCGCTCGGTCTATAAGGCGGTGTCCCGTCCAGCGAAGTGATCCGGAACCAGATGTTGAACCGCCCCCTGCGCATCGGCACCCGCGGCTCTCCGATGGCGCTCGCGCAGACCGGGATGGTGCGTGACCGGATCGTGGCGGCCAATCCGGGCTTGGAGACCGAGCTGGTGGTCGTGACCACCGTGGCCGACAAGATCCTGGACCGGCCCCTGTCCGAGATCGGCGGCAAGGGCCTGTTCACCAAGGAGTTGGAGCAGGCCCTGTTCGCCGGCGAGGTCGACGTCGCCGTGCATTCCATGAAGGACGTGGAGACCTGGCTCCCCGACGGCCTCACCATCGCCTGCATCCTCGAGCGCGACGACCCGCGGGACGCGTTCCTGTCGCCGCACGCCGATGGTCTGGCGGGGCTGGCGCCGGGCGCGCGGGTCGGGACCTCGTCGCTCCGCCGCGGTGCGCAGGTCCTGATGCGGCGGCCCGATCTCCGGGTCGTGCCGCTGCGGGGCAACGCCAACACGCGGATGCGCAAGCTCGAGGCCGGTGAGTGCGACGCGACGCTCCTCGCCCTGGCGGGCCTGCAGCGCCTCGGCCTGGAAAGCATGGCGCGCAGCGTCCTCTCGGTCGAGGAGATGCTGCCGGCCGTGGCGCAGGGTGCCCTGGGGATCGAGTGTCGCGCGGACGACGCGGTGATCCGCGACCTCCTGGTGCCGATCGCGTGCGAGCGGACCACCGTCGCGGTCTCGGCCGAGCGGGCGCTGCTCGCGGAACTCGACGGGTCCTGCCGGACCCCCATCGCGGCCCTCGCGCAGATCGACGGGGATAGCCTGCGGATCGACGGGCTTCTGTTCCTGCCCGACGGCAGCCGCCACTGGGCCGCGTCCCGGCAGGGGCTCGTCGCGGAGGCAGAGCGCATCGGCCGCGAGGCGGGGGCCGCGCTCAAGGCGGCGGCCGGCGACACCTACACCCGCCACCTCCAGTGAGATCCGGCCGATGCCGCCCGTGACCCTGGTCGACGTCTTCACGCACGCGGGCGCGGGCGGCAATCCCTGCCCCGTCGTGACCGACGCGCGGGACCTCGACGCGTCCGCCATGCGCGACGTCGCGCGGCGCTACGGCCACGAATCGGGCTTCGCGCTGCCGGCGGAGGATGCCGCCCATGATCTGCGCCTGCGCTTCTTCGTGCCGAACCACGAGATGGAGATGTGTGCCCACGCCACCATCGGCGTCCTGTGGGTGCTCGCTCGCGAGGGGCGGCTTCCGGAAGCGTCGGTCCGGATCGCGACCGGCAGCGGCTCCGTGACGGGATTCGTGAGCTCGCGCGGCGCGGATGTCTGGAGCGTCGCGATCACGCAGCCGGTCGGCCGCGTGCGGCCGCTGACGGACGAGCAGAGCGCCGACGTCCAGGCGGCGCTCGGGTCCGGGCGGGACGCCCTCGCCGCGCGGCCGGTCCACAACGCCGTGACCTCGCGGGTCAAGACGCTCGTGCCGATGCGCGATGCGGCCGCACTCAACGCCCTCGCGCCCGCGAGCGACGCCGTCGAGGCCGCCTGCGCGCGGATCGGCTCGACCGGGCTGTATCCCTACGCCGTGCTCGACGGGCCGACCCGGCTGTTCGAGGCGCGGCAATTCCCCCGCGCGTCCGGCTATCCCGAGGATGCCGCCACGGGCATCGCCGCCGCGGCCCTGGCCTTCGGGCTGCTGCAGGACGGCCTCATCGAGCCGGACGACCGTCCGATCCGGATCCTGCAGGGCCGAGTCATGGGCCGCCTGTCCGAGATCCGGGTGCGGCTCGGCTTCGCGAACGGGCGCCCGGTCGGGTGTCTGCTGGAGGGCGACGTCGCTCTCGACAGGTCCGGCCACTAGGACGGGGACGACCCGCGCCCGTCCACGGAAGGTCGGAGGGCTCGACGACGTAGCACATCATCGACGTCCGCGAGGCGGCGACGCCGCCGGACGTGAGCCGGCGCGACATCATCAACGTCGAGGCGCCCTGGGCCTCGTGGAAGGCCTAATCCGCCTGTGCCTGGCGCGGTATCCGGCCGGAAAGGGCGAGATCGCGGTGGATGAGCGCGGCCGGATCGCGGGGAGGTTTGCGTCGAGCCGTCACACCTTGGAGGGGCCGGCGTCCGTCGCGGTCGATTCGATCCGCTTCGCCGTCCAGATCGCGGCGGATGCTGGAGCGGACCGCGATTTGCTGCCAGACCCCGACGCCCAGTGCGGGGGCGAAGACGAGGCCGATATCGTGGGCGGCGAACGCTCGGCCGCTCACCCGGGAGCCTCCGCCGCGCCGATCAGGACGATGCGGAGCGGCCGAACGCCTCGCGCTCGCGCATCCGCTCGATCAGGTCGAGGACGTGCACGACCCGGCCGCTGACGTCGTACCAGGGCCGCAGCGGCGGTCGCCCGCGCATCGGCAGGAACGGCTGGGCCGTTACCGCCTCGATCAGGAACGCCGTCTCGGGAAGCGGCGGCGCGCCGAGGCCGGCCGCGTCCGCGGGCGTGCGGAGCGCGCGGGCGATCAGCGCGAGCTTCCGCCCCGTCGTGACGCGGGCGCGGTGGCGAACCGAATCGTAGCCTTGCGCCGCCACGACCTTGCCGATCTCGGCATAGATCAGCCCCGCCGCCCGGATCGAGGGCCGGCAGCCGCGGGGCAGCACCGCGATCCCGGCCTCCGCGCGGGCGTAGAGGCCGTCCGCCTCGGCGAGGAGACGGGCCACGGTGCCAGCCAGCGCCGGGCTCGGCCGCGGATCGGCGAGGAAGGCGTCCGGATCGAGTCCGGCCTCCCGCATCCAGTCCAGCGGCAGGTAGAGGCGGCCCATCCGCGCGTCCTCGCCGACGTCGCGCGCGATGTTGGTGAGCTGCATCGCTGCGCCGAGATCGCAGGCGCGGGCGAGCGCGTCGGGATCGCGGGTTCCCATGATCAGGGCCATCATCGCCCCGACAGAGCCCGCCACCCGGGCGGCGTAAGCGTGGAGCTCCCCGAGATCGGCGTAGCGCCGGCCCTCGGCATCCCACGCGAAGCCTTCGATCAACGCGCGCGGAAGCGCCTCCGGGATCGCGTGGGCCGTGACGATCTCCGCGAAGGTGCGGTCAGCCGGGGCGTCGGCGGGGCGGCCGGCATAGGCTTGGCCGATCCTGCTCTCGAGCCGCGCCACGGCGCTGCGCCTCTCGGCCGGGCTCGCCGCATCGTCGACGAGGTCGTCCGACAGCCGGCAGAAGGCGTAGAGGCCGTAGGCCGCCTCGCGCATATCCGCCGGCAGCAATCGGCCGGCCGCGAAGAAGCTCTTCGAGCCGGCCCGGATCGCCATCCGGCAGGCGGTCCGGTCGGCTGCGGCGGCGAATTCAGGCGGTAACGCGGGCATCGGGGACCACGCTGTCGAGGATGCGGGCGGAGGAGAGCACCCCGGGGAGGCCCGCACCCGGATGCGTGCCGGCCCCGACGAGGTAGAGATTGCGGACCGCGCTCGACCGGTTGTGCGGACGGAACCAGGCCGATTGCGTCAGCACCGGCTCCAAGCCGAAGCCCGATCCGCGGTAGCTCAGGAAGTCGTCCTGGAAATCCAGCGGCGTCGTCACCTTCGAGGTCACGATGGCCTCCGACAGGCCGGGCATCACGCTCGCCTCCAGCATCGCGGCGATCCGGCGCCGATACGGTTCGGCGAGGGTCTGCCAATCCTGGCCGCCGGCGAGGTTGGGAACCGGGGCCAGCACGTAGAAGGCGTCGCATCCCGGCGGGGCGAGGCTCGGATCGGTCGCGGTCGGCCGGTGCAGGTACAGGCTCGCATCCTCGGCCAGCACCTTGCGATCGAAGATGTCCGCGAGCAGGCCGCGGTATCGCGGCCCGAGCAGGATCGTGTGGTGATCCACCTCCGGGTAGCGCCGCGCGGTGCCGAAGTACCAGACGAACAGCCCCATCGACGAGCGGGCGCGCTGGAACCGCCCCGGGCTCCAGCGCTGCGCCTCCGGCAGCAGACGCGCGTGCGTCACGGCCGAGTCGGCGTTGGACACCACCACGTCGGCGGCGATCGTCTCGCCGCTCGTCAGGTCCACGCCCGTCGCCGCCCCCTCCTCCACCCGGATGCGCGCGACCTCGACGCCGAGGCGCAGGCGACCGCCCTGCGACCGGATCAGCCGCACCAGACCGTCGACCAGCTGGCCGGTACCGCCCATGGCGAAGTGGACGCCCCAGCGCCGCTCGAGGTCGGCGATCAGGCAGTAGATGGCGCTGGCCCGGAACGGGTTTCCCCCGATCAGGAGCGGATGGAAGCTGAACACCGTCCGCAGCCGCTCGTCGCGGATGAAGCGCGCCACCACGTCGTGTACCGAGCGGTGGCCCGAGAGGCGGAGCAGGTCCGGCGCGATCTTCAGCATCGCGCCGACGCTGCCGAAGGGCACGTGACCGAGCTGCTCGAACCCGATCCGGCACACGGCGCGGCTGTGCGCCATGAAGCGCTCGTAGCCCGCAACATCATCGGGCGCGAAGCGCGCCACCTCGGCGCGCATCCGGTCCACGTTGCCGCTGTAGGCGAAGGACGTCCCGTCGGCGAAGCGGATCCGGTAGAACGGATCCATCGGAACTAGCGTCACGTCGTCGGCGAGCCTGCGACCGGCGAGATGCCAGAGTTCCTCGAACAGCTGCGGCGCGGTGACGATGGTTGGACCGGCGTCGAAGGTGAAGCCGTCCTGCCGGTGGACGCGGGCGCGTCCCCCCGGCTGCGCGAGGCGCTCGAGCACGGTCACGCGGTAGCCGCGGGCGCCCAGCCGGACCGCCGCGGCGAGACCGCCGAAGCCCGAGCCGACCACGACGGCGTGCGGGCGCCGATCGATCTCTTGCGCAACCCGGTGGTCGACCGCGAGTGTCAGCATCAGTTGACACTATCGCGGTCCTTTCCCGGCGCGCAAGGCCGGAAACGTGCGCGGCCTATCGGTGCGCAGACCGTTCAGAACTCGCCCGCGAGACCGGCGCGAACGCCGACAGCGTTGTCGCCGCCGTAGGCCACGCCCGCGGTCACGGCGATCGGGACGCAGCAGGTCGGCAACCGGTGCGCCACCGCGAGGCCACCGGCCCATTCGCCCCGGTAGGTCGCGCCGTTGGTGGCCCATGTCGTCTTGCCGGGCGCCGACGGCATGGGTGCGGTCGCCATCGCGATCGCCATGGCGACGCCCTGCCGGGCCTCCTTGCGGGTCTGGATCGCGTAGCGCTGGACCGAGTCGGTCTTGGCTTCCAGGTTGTTGACCTGCGCCTGCACCGAGTCGATCCGGTTGCCGAGGCCGGCGATCGTCGAGGGTCCGTAGGCCGAGGCCGCGAGGTTGCCGTTCGCGTCCGTGGTCACGAAGGCCGTCGCTCCGCTCTGCGCGGCGGCGCTCGCCTGCGAGGCAATGCCGGCCAGCCTGTAGGTGTTGGCGGAATTGCCGATCGCCACTTGATTGGCCTGGGTCGTCTTCACATTGGCGCCGATGGCGATCGTGTTGGCCTGATTGGCGGCCGCCCCGTTGCCGAGCGCCACGCTGTTGTTGCCGGCCGCCGAGGCGGCCGCACCGACGGCGGTCGAGCCGGTTCCGGTCGCGCCGGCGACGAAGCCCAGGGCGGTGCTCCCGGCCCCGGACGCCGCGGACGCCGTGCCGATCGCCGTTCCGCCGAGCCCCTGGGCGCTCGCCGCGTAGCCGAGGGCGACGCTGCCGGTGTTGGCCGCGCTGGCGCCGGTGCCGACGGCTGTCGAGGCGGTCCCGGCCGCGCTCGAACCGTAGCCCACAGCCAGCGCGTCGCTGCCGACGGCGATCGGCGCGGCCTGGTTGCTGGTGTTGTTGGCGGCGACGCCCGTGACGCTGGTGAGCTGCGAGAGCCTGAGCTCGTTGATGACAGTCTGGCCTTGGGACTGCGTCACGTTGCCGGTGATGATGTAGATGCCCTGATTGGAGCCGCCTCCGGTTCCCCCACCACCGGTTCCCCCACCACCAGTTCCGCCTCCGCCAGTCCCACCACCGCCGCCGCAGGTGCCGCAGCCTCCGGTCCCGGTCCCGCCCGCGGTTCCCAGAGTGAGCCCGGTGCCGAGCAGCCCGTCTCCCGGACCGGTCGTGCCGACGAGCACGCCGGTCCCGAGCACGCCCCCGCCGGTGGTCCCGACGTTGAGCCCCGTTCCGAGGACTCCGCTTCCGGGAGCGGTGGTGCCCACCGTCACGCCGGTGCCGAGAACGCTGCCGCCGGTCGTGGTCCCGACATTGAGGCCGGTCCCGAGGACCCCGCTACCCGGGCTGCTCGTGCCAATGGTCAGCCCGGTGCCGAGAATGCCATTCGTGGTTGTATCGAGCGTGCCGCGGAGGAGCTGTGCCCGGGCGGGCGTCGCCAGGGCCGTGCAGAGGAGGAGGCCGGCCGCGATCGGGATCGCGCGGGCGGCGCCCGGACGGATGGCAGAGAGCATCGCAGTCCGCGGCACAGCCGGGACGACGGTCAAGGGACGCATCTGGAACTCCATTGCTGCGCGGCCGGGGGCGTTTCCGAACCGGCCCTGCCATCCGCTGGTCGGTGAGCAGGAACAAGATGCAGCTTCTGGTAGAATGATTAACGCTAACTTTCGGTTGTATTTGGATCCGTCGTTTCCCGTACAGTGACGCTGTCCGCGAGCGCCCGCGCGGGCGCCGCGGCCCGCCTCAGAAAACGCGTGTTTGCGCGGCGATATCGCGCCGCAAAGGGGCTATAGGGGCTTGGAATTCCGAGCTTTCGGCAGGGAACGGTTGCGTGATGGACGGTCGAGGTCAGACCATTTTCGTGGCGGGCCATCGGGGGATGGTGGGCTCGGCGATCGTGCGTCGCCTGCGTGAGCTCGGTCACGAGCGGATCCTCACGGCCGACCGCCGGACCCTCGACCTTCTGGATCAGGCGGCGGTCCGGCGCTTCTTCGCCGAAAACCGCATCGATCAGGTCTACCTCGCCGCCGCCCGCGTCGGCGGCATTCACGCCAACAACACCTACCCGGCCGAGTTCATCCACGAGAACCTGCTGATCCAGTCGAACCTGATCGACGCCGCGCACACGCACGATGTCGACCGGCTGCTGTTTCTGGGCTCGTCCTGCATCTACCCGAAGCTCGCCCCGCAGCCGATGCGCGAGGACGCCCTGCTCACCGGGCTGCTCGAGCCGACCAACGAGCCCTACGCGATCGCCAAGATCGCGGGGATCAAGATGTGCGAGAGCTACAATCGCCAGTACGGGCGCCGCTATCGCAGCGTCATGCCGACCAACCTCTACGGGCCGAACGACAACTTCCATCCCGAGAACGCCCACGTCCTGCCGGCGCTGATGCGCCGCTTCCACGAGGCGAAGCAGGAGGGTCGGGCGAAGGTCACGGTCTGGGGCACCGGCCGCGCCATGCGCGAGTTCCTGCACGTCGACGACATGGCGCGGGCCAGCGTCTACGTGATGGGG